>CAZHYA010000092.1:734-8357 GCA_964536525.1 uncultured Bacteroidales bacterium
TTCCATATATCCCAGGTAGTTGTTCAGGAAGTTGAAGTTCTCCTTGGGCGTCATCTGTTCCGAGATGCTCGTAAAGTCCCTGATGTCGTTAAACAGCACCGTCATCTCCTTCTGCACCTGGTCGCCAAGCTGTATGTCGGCAATACTGTCTTTGCCCAGGAATTCGAGAAACTGTCGCGGCACGAAGCGCGCATTGGCCTCATTCATCATCGAGATGTTCTCGATGTAATCCTTTAGCTTACCACTCATCTCATTGTACCCTTCAGTAAGCTCTCCGATCTCATCGTTGGTCCTGACGATGCTGTACGACTCCATCTCTCCACGGCCGGTACGCTGCATGTTGACGAGCAGCTCACCAACCGGATAAACGATATCGCGGGTTGTCCAGCGGACAAACAGCAGGATATAGAAGAAAGAGATCATGATGCCGCTGAAAGTGCCGATGAGCATGATATACGTGTCGAAGAGGTTAACGTAGATCACGCCGAAGTCGGAGTCGATGCTCGAGCTGCTGAAGTAGCCCTGGTACTTGCCGATCAGAATCTGCGACTGCTCCTCTGAAAGCGGGCCGTCGAGCAGTTCATTTACGTTGGTGATGCTGATGAGCATATAGAACAGCACGATGATAAGGGGAAGGAATGTGGTCATGGCACTGGAGATCCAAAGCCTGTTCTTGAGGCGACCTACCTTGAGGTTGAAGATGCGTTTCCGGAGCTCTTCACGGGTAAAGAAAAATTCGAGGTATTTGATGTGCACCCTGTGCTTCTGCCAGAAATACACAAACATCAGGTTGAGGATCGACGATACCACCATGATGAAGAAAAACTGCCTGTAAAACCTGATGGTGATCTCATTGAACTCGGGGTTGAAAAGCAGCTGGAAGAGCATAAATGCCGATGTGATCCCATAGGTGATGAAGAGGATACCGACATTGATGAAGGGCGTCTTGAGGATGAACTTCTTGCAGAATTTGAACAGGCTGTTGCTGATCTTTTTGTGTTTTCGCCTTCTCCTGAGGTATAGCTTGAAAGGCAGGTTGAAGGCAAGGCCAAGGAAGAAGCTGATGATCATCAGGCGTATCCAGAGTCGCGATACCTGGCTGAAATGCACCGTCATACGGTCATTCTCGTTCACCTTCGCTGCACGGGGCTCCGCACCTTCAATATTGGGCAGGCTGTCGCGAACCAGGCCTGAATCAGCCGCCATACCTGTCGTATCAACCAGCAGGGAATCGACGGCCACGGCATTATAACTTAGTGCAATGGTGTCGGGCGAGATGGCAATGCTGTCGGGAAGGATGAAATGGTAATCGCCGGTCTTGTATTTCTGCAGGTCGGGGGCATGCTTAATAAGCAGGATCCCCGTGATGGGGGTTACCAAAAATATGAACATCAGCGTAGAGATCGCGTAGATGCGAAAACCGAAATATGCCGGTACCGGTCTGTATTTCTTCCTGGCCATATGATCGCTATGCTGACTTAATGAGGTAAAGTTATGATTTTGTTTTGAAAAAATACAACTTAGACAGACACTTCGTTTTTGCCAGTGTCGGATTTCTCACGATTGTGCTGTTCGGATGAGCGAAGTGACCTGCGGTCAGTTCACCTCGTGGATGATCTCCATGCCGCGCGTAATGGCCTTCTCGTTGTCGGGTATCATGTGATGGTAACGCTCGGGAAGGGACTTCTTCAGGCCCTTGATCACATTTTCAAGTGCAACAACAGGGTTGATCTTGATGTATCCGCCCAGCACGATCATGTTGAAGATCTTGGCAAGGCCCATCCTGGCCGCCTCGTCGGTTGCGTCGACACGGTAAATGCGGATGTCCTTCCTGTCGGGATGGCGGCTGATGCCGTTCCCGTCGTAGATCAGCAGCCCGCCGGGCTTGACGGCCTTTTCGAACTTATCCATCGACTGCTGGTTCAGGATGATGGCAGTATCGTATTCGGTGAGGATGGGTGAGCTGATGCGTTCATCCGAAAGGATCACGGTAACGTTGGCTGTACCGCCACGCATTTCCGGCCCGTACGATGGCATCCAGCTTACCTCCTGGTCTTGCATGATCCCTGAATAGGCCAGGATCTTGCCCATGGAAAGGACACCCTGTCCGCCAAATCCTGCTATAATGATTTCTTCTGTCATCTTATGGGTTTTTACTTATTTATTAATTCGAAGTCAGCCTTGATGTCGCCAAGCGGGAAGAAGGGGAACATGTTCTCTTCCATCCACTTGTTGGCCTGCACGGGGGTCATCTTCCACCCCGAGTTGCAGTTCGACACGATCTCAATGAAGTTGAGGCCTTCCTTGTGGTTCATCTGGTTTTCGAATGCCTTCTTGATGGCTCTCCGGGCTTTCCTCACATTGCCCGGCGTATGCACCGAATGCCTGCTTACGGATCTTGTTCCCGGGAGTTGAGCCACCAGTTCCGTGATCTTGAGGGGGTTGCCCATGATATGGACGTCTCTTCCGTATGGCGAGGTCGACGACTTCATCCCCGGCAGGGTGGTGGGGGCCATCTGTCCGCCCGTCATCCCGTAGATGCCATTGTTGATGAAGATGATCACGATGTTCTCGCCACGGTTGCATGCATGTATGGTCTCGGCGGTGCCGATGGCGGCCAGGTCGCCGTCGCCCTGGTAGGTGAACACGATCTTGTGCGGCCAGGTACGCTTGATACCCGTAGCCAGTGCCGGCGCACGGCCGTGGGCAGCCTGCTGCATGTCGATGTTCATGAATTCGTAGGCCAGCACGGAGCAGCCCACGGGCGCAATGCCGATGGTTTTGTCGCCAATGCCCAGCTCTTCCAGGACCTCCATGGTGATACGGTGTGCCGTACCATGGCCACAACCCGGGCAGTAGCTCAGGATGTTGTCGGTCATGAGCGGGGTCTTCTTGTAGACCAGGTTTTCCTGACTGATGATCTCTGATAATATCTCGTCTTTCATGGTTTAGCCTCCTATGATTTTTTCTTCCATTGCTTTCAGCGCTTCGGCGGGGGAAATGATCACGCCGCCCATCCTGCCGAAATGTTCAACCTTAATGTTGCAGCCTACCGACAGCCTGATATCTTCAACCATCTGTCCGGCGCTGTGTTCCAGCGAGAGGATGCCCTTCACCTGCATCGACAACCTTTTCACCGCTTCAGCGGGGAAAGGGAAGAGGGTGATGGGTCTCAGCAGCCCGGCCTTAATGCCCTTTTCGCGGGCAAGCTTGATGGCCTTCTGGGCGATACGGGCGCTGGAGCCATAGGCAACAAACAGGTATTCGGCATCGTCGCACATGATCTCCTCGAACTCAACTTCCTTTTCCTGTATCTCCTTGTATTTTCGCTGAAGGTGCCTGTTATGTTCCTCCTGCCTGTAGGGATCCAGGTCGAGGGAAGTGATGATGTTGCGCTCGCGCGTGGCAGGCTTCCCGGTAGTGGCCCAGGTCGACATTTTGATGATCTCCTCGTCGGTCCAACGGGGCGTATGCTCCGGCAACACCACTTTCTCCATCATCTGCCCGATGAGGCCGTCGCTGAGGATCATCACCGGCGTCCGGTACTTGAAAGCCAGGTCGAAGCCTTTCGCGACGAAGTCGGCCATCTCCTGCACCGAGGCCGGCGCCAGCACGATCATATGGTAATCGCCATGACCGCCACCCTTGGTGGCCTGAAAATAGTCGGCCTGCGAAGGCTGTATGGTCCCGAGTCCGGGGCCTCCCCGCACCACGTTCACCACCAGGCAGGGCAGCTCTGCACCGGCCATGTAAGAAATACCCTCCTGCTTAAGGCTGATGCCGGGGCTGGATGATGAAGTCATCACCTTCTTGCCGGTGCCTGCGGCACCGTAAACCATATTGATGGCAGCCACTTCGCTCTCTGCCTGAAGCACGACCATACCCGTGGTTTCGTATGGTTTCTCCGCCATGAGGTATTCGATCACTTCCGACTGCGGTGTGATGGGATAACCGAAATAGGCATCCACACCGGCACGGATAGCAGCCTCTGCGATCGCCTCATTGCCTTTCATTAGCTTTAATTCGCCCATTATTTTTTATTTTGACGCTGTTACTACTGGATTTTTTTCCGGTATACGGTGATCACACCATCCGGGCATACAACGGCACAGTTGGCGCATCCTATGCAATTTTCGGGATTGAGCATGTAAGCATACCTGTACCCTTTGATATTCACTTCCTTGGCAATGCCGATCACATCCTCCGAACAGGCGCCAACACAAACTTCGCAACCCTTGCACCGGTCAATGTCGACAACGATCGCTCCCTTGAATTTTGCCATTTTATCGTTTGTTTAGTTTGATAAATCTGCGATGAATAAAGTGCCACGAAAATAAGATATTTCCGTCAAACGGATGGTCGTAAGGCCTTATTTAAAGCGGCCCGTGAATAATTTATAATGGTTTTAAATAAATAGGTCGGCAGCAGGCAGATCCATTTTATTGCTTACGGATATCGCAATCATTAACTGATGAATAAGTGGCTATCTGTACCTGATCAGGACGCCCTCAGGGATGTGGCCTTTTACTTCAGGGGGTGGTCTTCATGGAACCTTTTGAGCCTGTATTCCAGGTCGGGGAATTGTTCCCTTTTTACCAGGCTGACGCAGGCCCTGATGCCCTCGAGCCTTTCGCTGCCCGTGATGGCCAGCGAAATGGCGCTGATGCCGTAGTAGATGAGTTCACTGAGCAAAGCTTCGCCGGTGAACCCGGGGTAGGCAAAGGTAAAGTAAAACCCGTCGGCAATGGGCTCGTCCTCGTCCTTGTCGTACACGATGGTAAAGCCATTGTCGGTGAACATCTTCTTCATGATCCTGGCCTTTTCGCCATATTCCCTCACGACATCCAGGAAGTTGAACTTGTCGTCGTTCACGGCTTTCAGAATGGCTGCCAGCGCATATTGCGGCGTATGTGCAGTGCCTGAGCTGAGGGCATAAAGAGAGCCGAACACCATGGCGTAACCGAACTGGTCGGAGGTGTAAAAACGTTTTAGGTCGGGGTATTTTCTCTGGTACAGCTTGTCGGAGATCACCATCATCCCGATACGTTGCCCTGCATAGCTGAATACCTTCGAACTGGAGATGAAAAGGATGTAGTTGCCGGTATATTGCGATACGGATGGCTGGTAAGGGGGCTCACCCGGACGGGAATAATCCTTCCTGAAGTCCATCCCGAAGTAGGCCAGGTCCTCCAGCACGATCACATCGTACTTTTCGGCCAGCTCGGCGATGATCCTGAGTTCTTTTTCCGTGAAGCAGATCCATGAAGGGTTGTTGGGATTGCTGTACAGGATGCACGCGATATTTCCTTTCGAAAGGTAACTCTCTAGCTTGTCCCTGAGCTTTTCCCCGCGGTAGTTGTACACGTCGAAAGCTTCGAACTTGATGCCCAGCACCCTGTGTTGCTGCTTGTGCACGGGGAAGCCCGGGTCGATGAACAGGGTGGTGTCCTTCTCCCGGTTGGCCCGGTTCACGGTCATGAAAGAAGCAAAGCCTCCCTGCATGGAACCCACAGTGGGCACACAGCCTTCGGGGCTTACATCGATATTAAGGAAAAGCTTTGCAAAGCGGGAGATCTCCTTCTTCAGTGGGGCGATGCCGAAAATGTCGGGATATATGGCGGCCACGCCACTCCTCAGGGCCTCGATCTCTGCTTCGATGCCGATCTGTGTGGGGGGAAGGCCGGGGATGCCCATCTCCATCCTGATGTATTTCTGGCCTGTAGCCGCCTCGATCTGGTCAATAAGCTTCTTGATGTCCCTGATGGTGGACCGGCCGACCACTTCGATCGGGCTTTCCTTTATCTTCTGGTTTACAATGTCGCGGTTGATGGGCGTGTCGTTCATATTTTTCGGGGTTAAGCGTTCCAAATATAGAAATATTTATTAAAAGAAATAAAAGGCCGCCGCAAGGCAGCGTAAGTTTCCGATCTCGCTGCTGTTTCTCACCAGTCCGTCATCGCCGGGAGTGCCGTAGGCTGCCACGGTATATTCTGTCTCCAGGGCCAGCATAAGCCTGCCCGAATACCATTCAACCCTCGGGGCCACACGGTACAGGTAATCCACATCCTTTCCCATGCCGTAATATGCTCCTGCTGCAGGCCCGTCGTACCCGAGGTTGGCGGCATATCCGGCCAGCATGCCGAACTTCACCCTTTTCCCTTTTGTGCAGAGGTCGGCCCAGGCCGAAAGCTGCGAGGCAGGGGCGTAGGTGATCCGGTGGTTCATGGGATCTATGTCTTTTTCAATATATCCGCCCAGCATGATGAACTCGGTAAGATTCTGGCCCCAGATCATCTGTGTCCTGACCTGTAAACGTGTGAAGTCGACCATGGCGAAGGCCGTGACGGCCCATGAGCCGAGCTGCTCGCTCGTCCTGTACAGGCCGTCGGGCGGGAATTCGGCCGACAGGCGGGGCAGGATGGTCTTGTAATCGACCCCCGCGCCGGCCAGCAGGATGCCTTTCGTGTACTGGAGCTGCAGGTCGAGGTTGGGGAGCACGGCATTCCTGAGGTACGAGGGCGACCTCCCTTCAGGGCCGTCGCTGGCATAGTCGCGCTGGGAGGCGGCCACTGCGATGATGCGCAGGCCTCCCGCCTTATAGGCCATCCTAACCTGGTTATGCCTGGCAAAAGGGTGGAAGGGGGCACCAAGGTTGAGGCCGATGGTCCTGGGCCTGATCTCGTCAACATATAAAGGATGCCAGTACTGGCCGATCAGAACTTCGAAACGTTTCCAGCCAAGCTGTATCCATGCTTCCCTCAGGCGTAATCCGTTATTGTCGGCGTTCGACGATCCGGTAAAGTCCGTTTCTATCACCCCCCTCGTTTCCGCACCCAGAGCCACGGGGCCCGTGATGCTCCCCCGCAGGCGGGTGGTCATGGCGGCCTGGTTGAACTGTGCCCTGGCATGGATGTCGTTGCCTTCGGCATCGCGCACCACCTCCCTGGGAAAGAGGCTTACCATGCCCGCACGCGATTCCACGATCTGACGGCTGTCGAAGAAGGCCTGGGCATTGACGAAACCTGAAAAGCGAATGCCCCAGTCTTTTCCCTTATCCTGTCCTGCAGTATAGTTGCAGCAAAGCAGGAAGATCATGATGCTATATGCAAACCGCTTCTTAAACACTTTGTTTTTTTTTGGGAATGACAAGGCTGACCAGCGGATTGATGGCCAGGGAGGCGATCATGCCGATGGTCCCTGCTTCGGGCGATGGCATGCCGGTGGCGTAGAGGATGAGGCAGGTGGCCAGCCCAACGACACCGGAGCTGATGGCACCGGCACGTGAGGCTTTCTTCATAAGGATGCCCCAGATGAAAGGGCCCAGGAAGAAAGACCCCAGGGCGCCCCACGAGATGCCCAGGATGGCCACGATGGTGTCGAGGTCGAGCCAGGCCAGCACGACCGAAAGAAAGACGAAAAACCCGCTTCCCATGCGCATCAGCATGGTAAGCCTCCGGTCGGAAGCCTCCCTGTTGATGAACCCGTGATAGAAATCCTTGGTGAGCGAGGAGCTCGAGATCAACACCAGGGCTGCCAGTGTAGACATCGAAGCGCTGAGGATCAGCAGGAGGATGATCACCGACAGGGATTCCGGGATCACCTTGGCCAGCAGCTCCGGCTCGT
>CAZHYA010000093.1:0-8313 GCA_964536525.1 uncultured Bacteroidales bacterium
TTCGTCCCTGAGTACATTCGACACATCCTCAAAAACCCTTGCTTCAAGGTCGTTAATGGCTTTTTTTCGCTTTTCGAAGATCTTCATGTTGATATAAAAATCATCGACCAGGTAGTTGGGCGGCACCATCGCATAGTCATCTTTCCTGATGGCATAGCAGCCTCCGAAAGGCCCCATCATGGCACCCCAGAGGCGCCCCTCCATATTCTTGATGTGCACTTCCCTGCTTATGTAAGCCTTTTCCTGATAGGAAATGCCTTCGATCTTCAGCCCCTTGTTGATCATATTGGAATCGACGAGCCCGATATCAGGATTCCGGAAGTGCTTTACAAGGTTGAAGATCGTTGAAGTATCGAACATCACGTTGGCATCGGTGAGGATGAGGATCTCTCCCCTTGATTGGGCCACCAGGTCGTTGACCACGTTCTGCTTTCCTCTCCGCTGCTTAAAATCCCAGAACCTGAGATTTGGATGCCGGGTGAGGTATTTCCCGATGATCGTGGCCGTGCTGTCGTCCGACATGTCGGACCCGATAAGCACCTCCAGCTTTTCTCGAGGGTAATCGCCTGCAAAGATGCTTTCGATCTTCGCGGCAATGACCTCCTCCTCATTGTATGCCGAGATGATGACGGACACCACCGGCAGGTCGTCCTCACGGCCATACTGCAGCTCATTCCCCCTGCTTCTGCCGGAGAGTAACTCCAGTAATAGCGGATAGAAAAGATAGGTGTGCAAGACCAGGTAAACAGCGATCCAGAAGATAACAGCAAGCATCACCATCAGATTTGCTCTTTATAAAAAGCAGCCAGGGCTTTTGAGATTGATAGATTGTCGTAGTGTTTTTCAACAAAGCTTGCAGCATTGCTGCCTATGGCTTCAAATTTATCAAAATTATCCAGGAGACTTTCTATTGCCGCAGTAAATTTTTCATGCCCGTCGGCGATAAGGATCTCTTTTCCGTCGGTCACCGCGATCCCTTCGGTGCCAATGGAGGTCGACACGATGCTCTTTCCCAGCGCCATGCCCTCGATGATCTTAATACGCATGCCGCTGCCCGAAAGTAATGGGACGACCATGATGGCCTTGCCGCGCATGAAGGCGTATGCGTCGTCCACTTCTCCCATGAAGACCACATTGGGTTCGTTGATTTTCCTGAACGAATCGGGAGCATTGCGGCCTGCGATATAGAATTTCAGCCCGGGATATTTTTTTTGCAGCGTCTTCCAGCAATGACTGATAAACCAGCGCAGTCCTTCCTGGTTCGGCGACCAGTCGAGGGCACCGATATGGAAAACAGAGGGATATTCAGGCTTGTCTTTATATGGCCGGTAATCATTCATGTCGATGCCCGTAGGCGAAACATGGCTTGGAAGCCTGCATCCCAGTGATTTCAGCATCTTCTCGTCCCTGCCGGTAATGGGGACCATGGCGTCGTAACTGTTCAGGTTTTCGGTCTCCATCTTCTTCACCCTTCGGGCGATGATGCCCGTATATAATTTTGCCAGTCCACTTCTTTGCTTCACGGTCCGCTCCCATATCTCATGTTCGATATTGTGGGCCCTCATCACAATCAGTCCATCGCTGAGTTCTTTGATCAAGGGGACATAAGGAGACAGGTAAAGGCCTTCCAGCTGTATCACATCAAACTCCTCATCTATAAGCAACTGGGCAAGCTGGTCGCCTAATTCCTTGGATACGAATCGCTCGGCATTATAAGGCATTTTCGAAAAAAGGACGTTCCGCAAAGCATTGGCAGGCTTGAGGCGGGTGTCAACCTCCACCAGGATGAAACGAATGTCGTCGCTTAGCTGTCGGGGGATATCCGTCGCCTTCACGGGATGTTTGCTGGTACTCATGGCCAGCACGGTCACTTCGTGGCCCAGTTCCCTGAAGCCCCGGCTGAGCGAGAATGTGGCTATCGAGCCACCATCCCTTGGCGGATAAGGCACTTTATTGGCTATCTGGAGGATTTTCATGGCGTGACCGGCTTGATTGGCAAAGATATCAATTTTCCGCATATTGCAACAGGGAAACAGGCATCCCGTATCTGCAAAATATCTTACTTTTGCAGCAAACGACAAACCCATGGCAGCACAAAAACCATCCATCCCCAAGGGAACGCGCGATTTTACGCCCGAAGAAATGGTCAGGAGGAACTTTATCTTCGATACCATCAGGGAAGTTTTTTGCCGTTACGGTTACCAGCCTATCGAGACCCCTGCCATGGAGAATCTTTCTACCCTGCTGGGAAAGTATGGCGACGAAGGCGACCGTCTGCTCTTCAGGATCCTGAATTCGGGAAACTATCTCGACAAGGTTGATGATGAAACGCTGCAGGCCAAAGATCAGGCTACGCTCACCGGCCGGATCAGTGAGAAAGGACTTAGGTACGACCTCACCGTCCCTTTTGCCCGTTATGTGGTGCAGCACCGTAACGAGATCAACTTCCCTTTTAAACGTTACCAGGTGCAGCCCGTATGGCGTGCCGACCGCCCGCAGAAGGGGCGTTACCGCGAATTTTTTCAGTGCGATGTTGATGTGAGCGGAAGCGACTCCCTGCTCAATGAGGTGGAGCTCATCCAGATCATTGACGATGTTTTCGGCAGCCTGGGGATAGAGGCCATTGTGAAGCTTAACAACAGGAAAATCCTTGCCGGCATCGCCGAGGTGATCGGTGAAACCGAAAATTTCGGACATATTACCGTCGCCATCGACAAGCTCGACAAAGTAGGACTTGAAAAGGTTAACGAAGAAATGCTGGCCAGGGGGGTTTCGGCACAGGCCATCGAAAAGCTGCAACCCATCCTTAGCCTGGAGGGAAAGCTTAAGGAAATATTCCCCAGGCTCATGGATGTGCTCAGGGATTCGCCCACGGGGCTCAGGGGATGTGAGGAGATCATGGTCGTGATGCGGCATTTGAAGGAACTGGACATCAGATCGAAATTTGAGCTTGACCTGAGCCTGGCCAGGGGGCTGGATTACTATACCGGCGCCATCATCGAGGTGAAGGCAGCCGGGGTGGAAATGGGCAGCATTTGCGGTGGCGGAAGGTACGACGACCTCACAGGCATATTCGGCCTTGAGGGGATCTCAGGCGTTGGCATCTCCTTCGGCGCCGACCGGATCTACGACGTGCTCAACGAACTTGACGGGTTCCCCGCTGCATACCATGCATCAACAAAAGTGATGTTCGTGAACTTTGGCGATGCAGAGGCGAAGTATGTTTTACCTGTTGTGGATAAGCTCCGCAAAGCGGGTATCAATGCAGAATTGTATCCCGATACCGCCAAAGTGAAAAAACAACTGGGATGGGCCAACAGCAAGAACATCCCCTACATCGTGATGGCCGGCACCGAAGAGATCGCCAACCATAACTATATGCTCAAGGACATGGCCAGTGGCGAACAGCAGCACCTGGATGAAGAAGAACTCATAAATAAGCTGAAATAAGCTTTTTCTTTCCTGCAGAATTTGTACTTTTACCTGCCCGGATAAAATGAAGTAACATGGCAAACTGGAACCTCAAGTTTAAAATCAAGATCAACCGCACCTCCCTTTATTCACTTGCATAAAGTTCTGGCCCCCATGCCGCCACTGTGGCGGTATCCCATCATTTCAATCATTCAGTAAAAATAAAGGAGAGCATCAAAATGACATTGATAATTAAAGGTGCCGGTCTCACCATCGAAGACGTGGTGAACGTGGCACGCAACAACGAGAAGGTCGAGCTTCATCCTGAAGCTCTTGACCGCATCATCAGGTGCAGGGCCATGCTCGAGAAGAAGATCGAGGCCGGTGAGATCATGTATGGCGTGAATACCGGTATTGGCGAGTTTTCGGAAGTCGTGCTTAACGACGAGCAGGTCAAGGATTTTCAAAAATATCTCATCTACAACCACGCTGCCGGCATTGGCGATCCCATGCCATTGGATTATGTGCGTGGCGCCATGCTGGGCAGGGTCAACGTGCACGCACATGGTAATTCAGGATGCAGTCCGGAGATCACCCAGACCATGATCGACATGCTCAACAAGGGGGTGACCCCCTGGGTTTGCCGCAAAGGGTCGGTAGGAGCCTGCGGCGACCTCGCACCCATGTCGCAGATCGCCCTGCTTATGATGGGCGAAGGAAAAGCCTATTTCGAAGGGAAACTTTATGAAGGCAGGGAAGCACTGGATCGTGCCGGCATTCCCGTGCCGGGGCTTAAGGCACGCGACGGCCTGGCCACCATCAACGGCTCCAATGTGCTCACTGCCATGCGTGCCCTTTTTCTCTACGATGCCAACAACTGGCTCAAGCAGGCAGCGATCGGCGCAGCCATGTCGCTGGAGGCCCTCAAGGCCAACATGAAACCCTATACCGCCAAATTGCATGAGGTGAGGGGGTTTAAGGGAGCCATACGGAGTGCTAACGCCATCAACAAGCTGGTGAGCGGCGGCGACCTTAAGGAAGGGCGCGTCCCCTGCAAGGTTCAGGATGCCTATTCGATGCGCTCCACACCCCAGGTGATCGGCACCGCACACGATGCACTGGCCTATGCACGCTCGCAGGTGGAGATAGAGCTGAACGGCGTGGGCGACAACCCCATTTTCTTCCCCGAGGAGGATCTGCAGCTTTCGGGTGCCAACTTCCAGGGCTCACCGGTGGCCTTGCCAATGGACATGGCCGGAATAGCCATCACCATGGTCAGTGTACTGTCGGAAAGGAGGATGAACAGGCTCAACAACCCTGCACTCAGCGCCGGCCTTCCGGCCTTCCTCACCCAGGGCGCCGGCATGGTCTCGGGGCGCATGCTCAGCCAGTATACAGCCGATATGCAGATCGTGGAGCAAAGGATCCTGTCGGCTCCGGCCTCCATACAATCCATCCCGGCGGCCGCCGACCAGGAAGACTTCGTGAGCATGGGCATGAACACTGCCATCAAGAATTTCCAGATCCTCGACAACGCCTATGGCATCCTCGGTATCGAGATCATGGCTGCAGCCCAGGCGCTCGATTTCAGGGAATACAAGTTTGGCAAGGGCGTGACCAAAGCCAAAGAGGTGGTGAGAAGGCATGTTGATTTCCTCGACATCGACAGGCCCCTGTATAACGACCATAACGCCATGAAAGAACTGGTGAAGTCGTGCGAGATCCTTGAGGAAGTGGAAAAATCAGTCGGCAGCCTCGAATAATAAAACCCGGCCTCACAGGTTACCCGACCTGTGAGGCCGTTTCTAACCAATGGAAGAACAACAGGACATACACAAAGAGCCACAGAAACGGCCGGTCATGCTTACATGGCTGTGTATACTCACCTTCATCGGCAGCGGGCTGGGTGTTGCCGGGTTCCTGGCAGCCAGCGTTAACTACGAACAAACCATGGAAGTTTTCAGGGTGCTCTATGCCGACATGCCTGAAGCCTCGTTCCTGCTTGATGCACCGAGAGGTTTTTTCATCATCTCCCTGTTGCTCTCTGCTTTCTCGGTAATCGGGGCCCTGTTCATGTGGAACCTCCGGAAAACGGGTTTCCATATCTACACCTCAGCCCAGCTGATCAACCTGATCATACCGATGATCTATTTCGGCGGGGAAACAAACCCCATGCTCAACATTGCCGTCACCGTATTATTCGTATATTTATACGCCAGGAACCTGCGCTATATGCATTAAGGCAATTCATGAAGAAAGAAAAAACAGATATGCACAAACTCAAGGTCAAAAGGCCTTTCTTTCTGTCGTTCCTGTGCATCATCGCCTTCACTTACACTATCCTTTTCTCCCTGCTCTTCCTCGCAGGCATGCTTTACTCGACCGGCATCAGTGTGGTTTTCGACAAGTACATGCAATTATATGACCTCTCCAGGTTTAATTTTTTCCTTTTTTCCCTTGGCGGATTTGTAATTTTCTTTACGTCCTTCATCGGGGTATTGCTGATATGGAAACTACATTGGTTCGGGTTCTATATTTACACTGCGGCATCCATTGCGCTGATCACTTTTGAATTTTTCGTGATCGGGCCATATCTTCCCGACCTTATTGTTTATATTGCGCTTATCCTGCTGTTCCTGATCGCTTTTCCACATAAAAGATTTAAAAGAAAGGCCGGGAAGGAACCTCACAATATCTCTACAGATAACCTATCCATTTAATTATCAGCCAATTAATTCCTTATATTAACATCAGGGTGTTATTAATTTTTACATATCTCATTTTTCTACTTAGATAAAATAAGTATATTTGATTCAGTTTGAACCGAACATCCTTTATTAACTAAAACGTAGTATTATGAAAAAAGTAATTTTTACACTGATGATTGCCTTGTGCGCCATTGCCCTTGTCAATGCCCAGGATCTTACCTCCAAGAAAGGGGTGCCGATCCTGCCGGAAAAGGGAGACTACGCCATCGGAATTGACGCTGTGCCTTTTTTCCAGTACATCGGCAACATGTTCAACGCGAATGGCTTTAACCCGGGTCCTGCGTTCAATTTCACCTCTCCTGCGCCCATGACCATTTATGGCAAGTATTTCAAGGATGCCAAAACGGCCTACCGGTCCTTTATCAGGATCGGCTACAACGCGCAAACCTATAAATATCTGACCCCCGAGGACGGATCCACTGCCATTCCACCCGCTACCGTGGAAGATAAGATGACCAAATCGAACCTGGCCATCCAGCTTGGTGTAGGCCTTGAAAAGAGAAGGGGCAAGGGACGTGTCCAGGGTTTCTATGGTGGTGAAGCTGGGATCATGTTCGCCAACGAAAATATGATTAAATACACTTATGGCAACAGTCTTTCCGCCACCAGCGGTTCATGGTATGATTTCGGAGGCGAAGGTGTAATGCCCAGCACAAGCCCGAGGCCTTTGACCGAAAAGGATGGCATGACCATCGGTGTTGGCGTTCGCGGATTTGTGGGCGTTGAATATTTCTTTGCCCCAAAGATCTCCATCGGCGGTGAATTCGGATGGGGCATCGCCTTCATGACCGAAGGCAAGGGTAAGATGGAAACGGAAGTATGGGATGGCACAGCTGTTCAGTCTTTTGAAACAGAAATGGCCGGCAGCAGCATGTTCCACCTCGACACCGATAACCTCGGCGGCGCCATCAACCTTCTCTTCTACTTCTAAGGAATTGAAATCAGAAAATGATAAGGCAGTCTGTTTCCGTGACTGCCTTTTTTTATGGCAACACCCTAATGAAAGCCAACTCGTTGACCAAACTGTCGCAATAAACACGGTAGGCATCGAGATATGCCGAACCGACGGGTTCGGCCGGAGGTGATTTTACCTTGAGGGGATCGATGGGTTGCCCGTTCCTGTAGAAACGGAAATCAAGGTGAGGGCCTGTGGCCAGACCTGTACTTCCAACATATCCGATCACCTGTCCCTGTTTTACATGCACGCCCTGCTTTATGCCCTTGGCGAAGCCTGAGAAATGGCAATAGGAGGTGGAATATGTGCCGTTGTGTTTGATCTTAACCGTATATCCGCCCTCTCTTGTCCATGTGGCAAAGGTCACCACGCCATCGCCAATGGCAAGGACTGGCGTCCCGGCAGGGGCAGCATAATCGACACCCAGGTGTGGCCTGCGGTATTTCAGCACCGGGTGCATGCGGCTGTATGAAAAGCCTGAACTTACCCTGCGGTAGCGCAGCGGAGCCTTGAGAAACGTCCTGCGCATGCTCCCCCCCTCCTCATCGAAATAATCGCCTGTACTGTCCTGCTCAAAATAACAGGCATAGAAATCATGCCCGGCATGACCAAAATAGGCGGCATAGACCCTCCCAAGGCCGACATATTTTTCTTCCACATAAAGTTTGTCGTAGATAACCTTGTAGTGGTCGCCATTACGAATACCGAAAAAATCGATGGTCCATGCAAAGATCTCCGACAATTCCTTGGCCAGATTAGGATCATCACCGTTTTCGACCAGGGCATTCCATAATGATGAAGTGATGGTTCCCGATGCCCTGTTCATCTTTCGCACAACCTCCTTCTCTCCTTTATATACAGAAAGGGTATCCCTGAGGTCGAACACAACGTATTGTGTCGGGGATTGTTCATAAATAAAATATAAGGCCACAGGCACGGAATCCAGGGTCGTGATCACAGTATAATCGTTGCCTGCCCTGATCTTCCGGGCATCAAAAAGCTCACGGGGGCTCCTGGCTATCTTGTCAATAATGCTGTAATCAACCCCGTATCTCAGCAATATATCGGCAAGGAACTCATTGCGGCCGATCCGGTCGTTGACCACCTCTAGCGAATCCACCACGATCCCGTAGGCCATGATGGGTTCTGATCCAGCTGTGGATTCAGTGGCAGGCAACC
>CAZHYA010000094.1:0-2888 GCA_964536525.1 uncultured Bacteroidales bacterium
GTGTATTATTGCCAATGATGCCGCTGCATTGAAACAAGAACTCAGGAACCTGTTTAAAACCGATTTCCCGGGCGAGGAGAGCAAAAAGAGGGAAAAGACGCTTTCGGCATTATATTCAAATTCCAGCAATGCCGATAAACTGATCAGCCTGATATGGGGTTCCTGACCACAGCCCTCAGCTGATGCTCGACACCAGCTTTCCGTCTTCACACACCAATGTTCTGGCCCTGAAAAACTGGAAGAGCGAATAGTCGTGCGTGGCCATGATCACCGGCCTTCCCGAGCGGCTGATCTCAAAGAGGAGCTCCATGATGCCATGCGATGATTCAGGGTCGAGGTTGCCGGTAGGCTCATCTGCCAGCACCACCTCAGGGTCGTTGATCAGGGCCCTGGCAATACCCAGCCGTTGCTGCTCCCCACCCGAAAGCTGGTGTGGCATTTTGAAGCCCTTGGTGCCCAGCTCCACCTTTTCGAGCACATCCTGGATGCGCTCTTCGATCTTGCGCTTATCCTTCCACCCCGTGGCCTTCATGATGAAAAGCAGGTTATCGAACACCGTTCGGTCGGTGAGCAGCTGGAAATCCTGGAATACAATACCCAGCTTCCGGCGCAGGAAAGGAATGTCTTTTCTTTTTATCGTCCTCAGGTCGTAACCTGCCACATGGGCCTCACCGCCTTTTACGGGCAGGTCGGCATAGATGGTTTTAAGCAGGCTGCTCTTCCCGGTCCCGGTCTTCCCGATGATATACAGGAACTCCCCTTTCTCAAGCTCAAAATTTACATCCGAAAGCACCAGGCTGTCTTTCTGGTAAACAGGCACATCCTTAAAGCTGATGATGGTATCGAGCGACATGTTTTATTGATTAGAGTAGAAGGCAAAGTTAAGGAAAAATGGGATGCCGGATGCCGGATACCGGATTGAATGCATCAAACAAAAACAAATGTGAAATTCAGCAAACCTGTTCCTACACGATCCCGGCAAACCCCATGAAGGCCATGGCGAGGATGCCGGCGGTGACCAGTGCGATGGGAACGCCGCGCATGCCTTTGGGCACCTGCATCAGGTTAAGATGTTCGCGCAGGCCGGCAAACAGGATCATGGCCAGGGCGAAGCCGATGGCGTTGGCGATGGCAAAGACAATGCCCTGCAGGAGGTCGTAATTTTTTGATTGCGTGAGCAGGGCCACCCCCAGCACGGCGCAGTTCGTCGTGATCAGCGGCAGGAAGATGCCCAGGGCCTGATACAGCGGAGGGCTGATCTTCTTGAGGATGATCTCCACCATCTGCACCAGGGAGGCGATCACCAGGATGAAGCTGATGGTTTGCAGGAAAGTCAATCCCAGCGGGACAAGCACATACACATAGATCAGCCATGTGACGAGAGTAGCCAGGGTCATGACGAAGAGCACGGCCCCGCTCATGCCTATCGAGGTCGACACTTTTCCGCTTACCCCGAGGAACGGGCAAATTCCCAGGAATTGTGCAAGTACGATATTCGAAACGAATATGGCACCGATGATGATGGCGAAATATTCCATGGTCAGTATTTTTTATGTCGTTTTCTTCAGTTTATTAATCAAAGCGATGAGGTACCCCAGCACGATGAAGGCTCCGGGCTGCAGGATGAAGATGAGGATGGCATCACCCGTGGCAAACTTCACATCGAAGATAGAGCCGTTGCCCAGCATCTCCCTGATACCGCCCAGCAGTGTGAGGGCAAAGGTGAACCCCAGTCCCATGCCTAAGCCGTCGATCAAGGAAGAGACAAAACCCTGCTTCGAGGCAAAACCTTCGGCACGTCCCAGCACAAGGCAGTTGACCACGATAAGCGGGATGAATATGCCCAGGGTGTCGAACAGGGCCGGCACATAAGCCTGCATCACCAGCTCAACAATAGTAACGAAAGAGGCGATGATCACGATGAAAGAAGGGATCCTCACCTTGTCGGGGATGAAGCGCTTGATCATGGTCACCACAATGTTCGAGCAAACGAGCACGAAGGTGGTAGCCAGCCCCATGCCCATGCCGTTGATCGCCGAGGAGGTGACAGCCAGCGTGGGGCACAGCCCCAGCAGAAGGACAAATACAGGGTTGTCCTTGATAAATCCCTTGGTAAAGTTGGTCCATTGGTTCATTCTTCTGTCCCTCCTTCTTTTTTGTATGATTCATATGTTCTGTAGGCCCTTCTGATGGCTTCGCATACTGCGCGCGAGCTGATGGTGGAAGCCGTGATGGCATCCACGTCACCGTCGTCCTTTTTAACGTAGAGCCGGAAAGTTGCCGGGTCCTTGCCTGCAAATTGCCCGTTAAACTCTGGCTGGGTCATCTTGGTGCCCAGGCCCGGCGTTTCCTTCTGCTGGGTCACCACGGTGCTGTCGATCACCCCGCCGGGGAGGATACCCACCATCATTTGTATCTGCGTCGGGTCGTAGCCCTGGTTCGAGAAAGTGGCCACGGCCGTGCCCACCACCTGTCCGTCCTTGTAAGCTTCATAGAACCGTAATGAGTCCTGTCCTCCGTTGCCTTGTTCCGCAACCGCATTGTCGGCGGGGATCTTAACCCATATCTCATTGCTGTTCAACGAATCGAAAGCCGGCAGCACCAGCCTGATGGCTCTCTCGCTTGCGGCCTTTTTTGCCGCGGCTATAGGTTCAAGGGTCAGGTTATAGATCGAGCCCAGCGCCAGTGAGGCCACCACGGTGATGATCATGAGCGTCAGCACCATGTTGATGAAGGATGATTTTACTTTCTTGGCCATTGATCTGAAATATTATCTTATTGAACAAATTTTGCTGCCTTTACGGCCTCTCCGAAGCGCCTGGGCTTGAATGCCCTGTTGAGAAGCGGTGTAAAGGCGTTCATGATGCGTATTGCGAATGACACCCCTT
>CAZHYA010000094.1:2898-4969 GCA_964536525.1 uncultured Bacteroidales bacterium
TCCTGATGAGTATGGTGATCACCCCGCATCCGATGCCGAACACGATCTGCCCCCAGGGGCTGATCGGCGAAGTTACCATATCCGTTGCCATATAGAAGGCTCCAAGGATCAGGCCCCCTGTAAGAATGTGGAAGAGCGGATCAACATAGATGTCGGGATTGACAAGCCAAAGTATGCCGGTGAACACGACCACGGAGCCGATGTAGGCTGTGGGGATATGCCAGGTGATGACTTTTTTCGCCAGCATGTATATGGCGCCCAGGAGCAGGGCCACGGCCGACACCTCACCCAGCGAACCTCCTATGAAGCCGATGAAGTCCATCATGAGGTCGGGCATTTTGGCCATGAGTTCGGGCACCGTGCTGTTCTTGAGCCCTTCCTTGAGGAAGCCCAGGGGTGTGGCACCGGCAAGCGCATCAGGATAAGTGGCCATATTGCCGAAAAGAAGCCTGGGTTCAGGCCAGGTGGTCATCTGAACGGGGAAGGAGATCAGCAGGAAGACACGTCCTACCAGGGCAGGGTTGAACGGGTTCTTGCCAAGGCCCCCGAACGACATTTTGGCCATGCCGATGGAGACGAAAGCCCCGATGATCAGGATCCATACGGGCAGGTTGGCCGGCACGTTGAAGGCCAGCAGGATACCCGTGACGAGTGCCGATCCGTCGTTGATGCTTATGGGACCCCTGATCAGGTATTTCTGTATCAGCCATTCGAAGAAAAGGCATGCCAGCGACGAGATGACCAGCACCCTAAGGGCATCCAGCCCGAAGAAATAAACGGATACCAGCATGGCGGGCACCATGGCGATCACCACGGTATACATGATCTTCTTAACGGAAGAGTCGGCATGTACATGCGGTGACCCGGAAACAGTTAATACGCTCATAACTTATTTTTTTCCTCTGTTTCTAATGTTTTTACCTACGTTGAACTTGCCAAGCCTGATATAGTCGAGCAAAGGCCTCCCCGAAGGGCAGGTGTAGTGGCAAGAGCCGCACTCGATGCAATCCATCACCCGCTCCTTTTCAGCCTCATCCCACATTTCATTTTCGGCAAGCTGAGCAAGCAGCAGGGGCTCAAGGCCCATCGGACATACGGTGACACAACGGGCACAACGGATGCAGTGCTTCATCTCCACGCGCCTGGATTCCTGCTCACGAAGGACAAGGATGCCCGACGATCCTTTTACCACGGGGGTATCGACCGACAGCAGTGCCTTACCCATCATGGGGCCGCCGCCGATAAGCTTTCCGGTATCTTCGGGCAGGCCTCCGGCCTTCTCTAACAGCAGGCTGACGGGCGTTCCGATCCTGACCATGAAGGTTCCGGGCCGGGCAACCGACTTTCCGGTAACGGTGACCACCCGTTCGAAGAGGGGTTTGTTTTTCTGCACCGCTTCATACACGGCAAAGGCAGTGCCCACGCTGGTCACTACAGCACCCACCTCAATGGGGAGATCGCCACTGGGCACCACACGGTTGATGGTAGCCTTGATCAGCTGCTTTTCACCTCCCTGCGGGTACTTGACCTTGAGCGGGCATACGCTGATGCCTTCATACGAACGGGCCAGCTCAGTCATCTTTTGAACAGCATCGGCTTTGTTGTTCTCGATGCCGATGATGGCGCGCTCAACCCCCAGGCCCTTCATGAGGATCTTTGTCCCCACCATGATCTCCTCCCCTTTTTCAAGCATCAGCCTGTGGTCGGAGGTAAGATAGGGTTCACATTCAACACCGTTGATGATCAGCACATCGGCCTTTTTGCCTTCAGGCACCATCAGCTTGACGTGCGAGGGGAAGGTGGCGCCGCCGAGGCCTACAATGCCCATGTCGTGGATCTTGTCGATGATCTCTTTCTGGCCGAGCGTAAAATCCTTTACCAGTGTGTCGGAACGGTCGATGCTTTCCAGCCATTCATCACCTTCGACATTGATAACGATGGTCGGCCGCTTATAGCCGGAGGGATCCATCACATTATCGATCTTAAGCACCTTGCCCGAGACGGACGAATGAACATTTGAAGAGATGAAAGCTTCCCCCTTCGCCAGCAGTTGCCCTACCTTCACTTCGTC
>CAZHYA010000094.1:4979-8230 GCA_964536525.1 uncultured Bacteroidales bacterium
TGGCCACCCGGGCCACACCGGGAGCGCCGAGGTTCTGGTTCAGTGGAATGAAAGCCTGTGCGGGAAGCGGCAGGACTTCGATAGGCTTCCCGGCCGAAAGTTTGTTTTCAGGGGGGTGGACACCGCCCATTGAAAAAGTTTTAAGGATTCCCATCTGTATGGTGATAATTGATTAAAAACTAGTTTTCCTTTTTGCCTGTTTCCTTTTCCTCTCCGGCTTTTTCTGACTTTTCCGAAACCGTTTCCGCTGCAGGCTTCTCTTTCCTGGGGGGAAGATTCAGCTCATGGATGGCATTGGTCGGGCATACCGGCACACATTTCCTGCAAAGGGTGCACTTCCTGAAATCAATATAGGCAAGGTTGTCCTTGATGGTGATGGCATCGAACTTGCACTCCTTTTCGCACAAGCCGCAGCCGATGCAAGCCACGGCACAGTTTTTCCTGGCCGGGCCGCCCTTCTCCTTGTTGACGCAGCTCACAAAGATCCTCCTGTCCTTGGGACCCTGGAAGCGGAGCTCGATGATGCCCCTTGGGCAGGCCTTGACACAGGCCCCGCAAGCCACGCACTTATCGTTCACCACCGGCAGGCCGGTTACGGGGTCCATGTGGATGGCGTCGAACAGGCAGGAAGCCACGCAATCGCCCAGGCCAAGGCAGCCGTATGGGCATCCGCCTTCACCGGAGTAAAGATTATGCGCAAAGGCACAGGTGGCAGGGCCATCATAGAACACCTTCTGCGGAGAGTTCTCCCTTGAGCCGTTGCAGCGCACCACGGCGATCATTGGCTTCGAAGCCTCGACTTCAAGGCCAAGGATGGAAGCAACTTTCGACATCACATCGTTACCGCCCACCGGGCAATTAAGGCCTTCGATATGTTTGTTTTCGTTGGCTGATTTCACCAGGGCCTCGGCAAACCCGCGGCAACCCGGGTAGCCGCAACCGCCACAGTTTGCGGCCGGAAGGGCTTCTTCCACCTCATCGATCTTGGGGTCTTCGATAACCCTGAATTTCTGCGCGACGAAATAAAGGATAACGGCTGCAGCGACCCCTATGGCACCCAGGGAAATCACTGAAAAGATCATTACATCGTTCACTTTTTGCTCCTTTTTATAAGAGTTACAGGATAAACTGGCTGTTTATTTATTCACAAAGGGCAAAAATATAAACAATAGGGTAACTGGTAAATGATTTGGGGCAAATTCTAAACAAGTATAATCCATTGTAATACTGACACTTACATCCCAGGCAGGTTACGCGTGCAAAGCGATGCTTCCCGAAAGCCTTATAATTCAGGCATTTCGACAATTGTTTAGAAACTCTCTAAATTGATTATCAGAGCGTTATTAGGAAGAGGGATGCCGGATACCAGAAGCAGTATGAATGATTATTGCTTAAAGATTAGTGATTATTGTAGAATGAATCCTGGGTCTTGGATACCCGACGCCCGATGCCTGACGCCCGGTGCCTGATGCCTGATGTCCCGAAAAACCAGAAATCTTTGATTTCATTGTTTTTCGAGGATCCGCGATCCCGGGAACCGGGAATCGGGACCCGAAACCCGATGCCTGACGCCCGACGCCCGATGCCTGATGTCCGATGCCCGATGCCTGAACTGTTTGCCTGATACTCCGGGAACGCTATTGCTTCACCAGTTTTACCGTTTTGGAGAAACTGTTGTTGCTGATCTGCATATAATATATGCCTGCCGGGAAATAGCTCATGTCGATGGTGTTGCTGTAGGCCCCGTTGAAACGGTCGATCCTGTATTGGAACAAGGCCTGCCCGGCATTGTTGTTGATCACGATCTTCAACTCATCCTGTTCAACACCCGTGATGTGTATATTGAACCTTTCGTTGCTGGGGTTCGGAAACACCTGTAAGAAGAGTTCGTCGCCGGGTTCGGAAAGGCCCGTGCAGATGTCAAGCGCAAGGTCGAGCGATGAGGCGGTGCTGTCGCAGAATGCACCGTAGGCAGCCAGGGTAAGCTCCACCTGCTTGTTCGTGGTATCGCTGTTTCCCGGTGTATAAACGGTGAACAGTGCTGTTGGATCATCAAAGATGCCATCGCCATCGGAGAACCATTTTACCGAATCATAGGCCGAGGCAAAACCTTCCAGCTGCAGCGATTGCCCGATACAGATCAGCGTATCGGGGCCTGCCACCACTGTCGGGATGGTGTCGATGCCCATCACCAGGCTGTCGACGGCCTCCTGCCCTTCAAGGTATCCGGAGGCCTTCAGCCACAACTTCACCGAGCCGTTCCCGATATCCTGTTGCCCGCGCAGGTAAGCCAGGTGAATGCTCCTCCTGTTCTGGATGATGCCGTCGCCGTCGGTGTCCCAGTATACGCTCTTCTCGTTGGTAACCTCAGCGGTACGGTAAAAGACCTCATTCTCGCATACCGTGGTGTCGGGGCCTACATCAACCGTCGGAGCACCTATGGGACCGAAGTCGAATGAGGATATCCTGGTTCTCCAGCCACCGATGCAATATTCGTTGGTATGCCAGAAGGTGGTATCGTCGGAAGGATCGACAGAGGTCATGGAATAGTCGCCCCAGCGGTTGTACGACCCCTGGGAGCCCAGTCCGGACACCAGCTCTATCTCCGCATAGTTCATCTCGCCCAGCGGGGCATCCTTGTGTCGTCCGGTATACCTGATCGAAGGGAAAATGGTGTCAACCCCGGAGATGGTGTAACCCATGGCAATGGTCCCGACGGCATTCATGGCGATGCTGCCCATCCAGCGGTAGAAATTATCGGGGGCATAGGTTCCCTGCTGGTAGATCTCCCAGCCGTCACCGTCGAGCGAATCCCTTAGCTCGTACCAGCGTATTCCTGCCAGCCCGTTGCCGTCGGCATCAACCGTATGGTTCAGCACCATGGTGTAATAGTCGCCGAAGTTCCTGTACTGCACACGGTGCATCAGCCTGTCGTTGAGGGCTTCCAGTTTGGTCCCGACACCCGGCTGGGGGATGCACTGCCAACGCGGGGCCTCACAGAGCTGCGAATCGAAAGGCTCGGTCTGCAGGATGAATGCTTCCTGGAACACAGCATTCCCCGGATTGCTCCAGTCGGGGATGAACTCCCAGATCTCGAGCCGGTCTTGTGGGTACCCCCAGGCATCATCCTTGAAGCTGATGAAATAATTGGGCGTTCCTCCCGGTGGTGGCGGACCGTCGAAGTCGGCCGGCAGCACGTTTCTTCTCCCGCTGCCCTCCGGCATATCAAAAAGGATCATCTGTGCCGTGGA
>CAZHYA010000095.1:0-8123 GCA_964536525.1 uncultured Bacteroidales bacterium
ATCACCGGCATAGGCGATATCTCCGGCCACCTCGCTGAAGCATTTTCAAGGAAAGGCTTCTCCCTGGTGGAGGTGATGGAGATCTGCCCGTCGTACGGGGTGAAGAGCAACCCGGGCATGAAGCTGAAATCCCTGATCGAAGAAGCTGGCATCGAGATCAAGGTCTATGCCGACAAAGAGCCGGAAGCCTACGTCACATTGGAACGCGAGGGGCTACCCGGCCTGCTGGACCCTAAACTTTTCATCGAAGAGGGGTTTGGACACAAGCTTGAGCGGCCGGTGCGCCTCTTCCTCAGCGGCACTGCCGGTGAAGGCGTGCAGTCGGCAGCGGAGATGCTTGTCCGCGCAGGCATGCGCTGTGGCCTGCATGGCACAAAGAAGGGTAGCTACCCCGTGACCGTGGGCGTAGGATTCTCAGCATCAAACATCATCCTCTCGCCCGAACCCATCCTGTATACCGGAGCACCAAGTCCCGATGTGATCGTGGTAACCTCCGACGACGGACTGAAATTTGCCGGGAAACTCATCGACAATGCAGGCGAAGAAACCCTGCTGATCATAGACAGCTCCCTGCCTGAAACCAAAACGAAGGCGAAAGTTGTCCGCCATCACTTCCGCGAGCATGTGGGGGGGCGCAACGCCATGGTCATGACCATGTTCGAATTTATCCGCCAGTCGGGCGCCATCCCCATGGAAGCCCTGAAGAAGCAGTTTCTCGAAGGTAAGATCGGAGCCAATGAGAAGTTGAGAGGGCAGATCGAAGCGGAATATTTTTGATGATCAGGGGATGATGTGCCTGTTTCAGGATTGAGTTTCATAGGATCATTCAACCCCTCCAGGGTTTAAGGTTTTACCCTATTCCTTTAACACAGGTTACACCTGTGGTTATTATGGTTGAACTGCTTCGCAGTTCCCCGCCTGTGAAAGTAAAAGGTGTTTCGCTCTGCAGGTATCGTATGCTGTTCCCGCCTGGAAGCTCTGAAGGCAATAAGTTCTCATGATGTTAGTGATTTCTCGTTACTGAAAAGGGGACATTTTCCTGATTTAGGTATTAATAGTTATAGGCATGTTCAACTCCTCCGGAGTTGTCCGGCTTTGCTGGCATTCCTGCCACAGGTTGCACCTGTGGTTATTATGGTTGAACTGCTTCGCAGTTCACCTTCGGTGTGCTATATTTTTTATGCCATCCCAAAGGGATGAACATCAATAACCACAGGCGGAAGCCTGTGGCGATGACGCGGCGTGCCTGGCGCAATCCCGGAGGGATTGAACAGGGATAAGCCATCCCAAAGGGATGAACATCAATAACCACAGGCGGAAGCCTGTGGCGAGACGATGGCGGGCACGATACAATCCCGGAGGGATTGAACAGGGATAAGCCATCCCGAAGAGATGAACCTCAATAACCACAGGCGGAAGCCTGTGGCGAAGCGATGGCGGACACGATACAATCCCGGAGGGATTGAACAGGGATAAGCCATCCCGAAGGGATGAACATCAATAACCACAGGCGGAAGCCTGTGGCGAAGCGATGGCGGACACGATACAATCCCGGAGGGATTGAATAAGTTGAATTGCATATTAACCCGCTACTAATAAAAGTAACTAGTATCAGGATCCCGAAAAAGATCCACAAAAAAGAAACCCATGTCAACCTTTACACAAATCATCTACCAGATCGTGTTTTCAACAAAACACAGGGACCATACCCTAAAAGGATTAGAAGAGAGAGTCTCTCTCTATAAATATATCTACGGCATTCTAAAAAACCACAAATGCAAGCTTTATCAGATCAACGGCGTTGAAAACCATATACATATAGCCACACATATACATCCGGAAGTCTCTCTTTCCACATTAGTAAAGACAATTAAGGTATCAACTTCCCACTGGATAAAACAACATAACCTCTTTCCCGACTTCATCGGGTGGGCCCAGGGTTATGGAGCCTTTACCTATACCATTAAGGAGAAAAGTGCATTGATACGATATATTGAAAAACAGGAAAGCCATCACAGTATCATCACATTCGAAAAAGAATTCAGGGGATTACTCAGGGAACACGGTATTGATTACGAGGAGCGGTTTCTGTTCAGCCATCGAGGTTGATTGTCCGGTTTTGCTGCCATCGCTCAAAAAATGAGAATATTGGAATTTCCATAGAATCAATCGAAAAGCGAGGGTCGGGGCAAGGAACTCCAAGGCTAACACCATTTTCCTTTTCCTTTTCCCTTCTTCCATTTTCCATTTTCCATTTACAGCTTGCATTTCAGCCTGAAAATAAAGATCAGCGAGGAGGCAATGGAGACCATGTACAGGATGAAAAAGGCATTGAAGCCGAGTTGGGAAATGATCCAGCCCCCGAACAGGGGGAAAAGGGCAGGCAGGATGTTCCCGGCACCTGCGATACCGGTATACAGTGCCCGGTTACTGGTCCCTGAAACCTCAAGCAGGACGCCATTCATCGTTACGGTATAGGTAGCAAAAATGATCCCCCCGGCGAAAAACACCAGGCCAAAGAGGGGTTCGCCCGGGGCAAGGATCAGCAGTAGCGGCAACAGGAAGGCAATAGTGGCATTCAGGTAAAGCAGGTTGCGGTAACGGAATTTACGGGCCATGATGAAAAGGAGCAATCCCATAAACACGCTCCCCCCTACCTTGAAAAGTAAAAAGTTAGCCGTATCGCTGCTGAGCGTGTCGAAATTCTCCTTGGCATACAGGACCACGAAGGGCATGAGACCGATGCTGATGCCCATGGTGTTGATGAACCCCAGGAAGTTACCGAGTTTTGGATTCTCTCTCAGTTCGGTCTTGATCAGTTGAAAAAAATGTGCGGGGCTTTTCACGGTCATCCTTGAAGGGATGCTTTCCTTCAGGTTCCAAAAACCAAGGGAGGCAATGGAGAGGGCTACAAACCCGACCAGGAACATATGGGCATAGTTGAGCGGGTATGGGTTGGCAACCAGTACACGGCGGGCAATGAACACTGAACCCAGAAGGATCACCCCTGTAATAACCTGACGAGAGGAGAAAAACGGTTTGCGGGCATCCTGGCTGATGGATTTACCCAGGATGTCGGTAAAGCTGATGTTGGCGAAAGCACCACCGAATGAAAAGACACTGATCAGGATAAAGATGAGCAATATGCGATAATCATCTTTCAACAGGGTGTGATAGAACAACATCAGGCCCATGGCGAGCAGGGCCAGCATCCTTGCGTTGATCCCCAGCAGGAGGAACTTTTTTTTGAATGAATAATTACTGATAAATGGAGCAAAAAACAACTGCGTGAAACTTGAACCACCCAGCATAATGGCTGTAAGTATGCCGATGTGCACCGCTGTCCCGCCTGATTCCACCATCATGGCAGGGATCACGGTATCGATATCGATGAAGTTTTGCGCCAGTGCCAGGAATCCGGCATGCCAGAGCAGGGAGTGAAAATTACGCCTGGATATGGCTTTGGGTAATTCCATGCGGAAAGTTACGAATTATCGGACAAACCCTGATCACCTTCTCTATTTTCAGAAACCAAAGCAAAGGGAATTTTTTTACGACAAATAAAGGAATAAAGTTCCCTGCTGTCACGGGCCGTTCTCTTCATCCGGGATGGATTACTCGAACAAAGAATTTTCAGAAACAAACTTAAACATATTCCTAAGGAACGGTCGGATAAATCACTTTCCAGTCTTTCTTCATGTCTACCACAAGCCATCCTTTGTCCAATGCCTCATCCAGGCCTTTGTCCAACTTTCCGATATAAGATTCCCTGTCGTAAGCCCATTCTCTTTCATCATCGGTGTGATGGATGTAGACCATAAGCCTACCTGGTCCACCAGCTTCAGTCCACTGCAGCATCTGCAGGTCACCGTCAGAATTGCCGAAAGCGGCTACCGGTTTCCTGCCGATGTATTTCTCTATACCTACCGGTTTACCTTCCTTATCGTTGATAAATTCCATTTCCGGGAGGCGCATGATGACTGGGCCGGTATCCGTCATTTCAAATGCCAGCCTTATACTGCTGCCAATTACCTGTTGCGGAGGTATCCCATACACTTCTTCCGTCCACGGCCGCATAAACTCCATACCGCCACCAGAAACGATCCAGGTTTGGAAACCATTGTCCCGGAGATAATCCAAAAGCTCCAGCATGGGTTGAAATACCATTTTCCTGTATAACATTTCTTTTTGAGGATGCTTCGCAGTATCTATCCATGCACTCACGATCTCATAGAATTCTCCGGATGTCATTCCGGTATGTGTGGCCATCGAAATTGCAGCAAATCCTTCCGGACCCGATGCCATCAAGCTGTTCATGTCATGATCAATGACAGCCTTGAAAGCTTTTTGTTCTTTCCACTCAGGATGATCAGGCGCGAGCGTAATGACACGGTCAAGAGTGAACATCATTTGAAAATACATGGGCTGTTCGCTCCATAGCGTACCGTCGTTGTCGAATACTGCTATCCGTTCATCCACAGGGATGAATCCTTCCTGTGTGCTATCGATTGCCAAGGTAACAAATTCAAGGATGGTCTGCCTGGCAAGTCCTTCATTCCAGGAGGGCAGAGGATCTGCTGACTCAGCCGGGATGTTTTCTTTCACCGAATTGCATGCCATCAGTGAAACAAGGATGAACAGTGAAAGCAATGAAATGGCTTTGCAAAAGTTCAAGGTTTTTTTCATCTTACTCAATATTAAATTCTTATTAATACTTATAGTCATTTGTCCGGGATGTGTGTTGATCCGGGTATAATGCCAGATAATTCCCAGATCAAAAAGTTTCAGTGTGCACCTCCATAATCCTGTAGTACCTCAAGTACCTGGTCGATGCTGAAGCTTGCAGCTTTCTGCCTCGGGGGATAATCCTTGAAAGTTGCCAGAAATCTGCTCACATATTCCTGGGCAGGAACCAGCATGTATGCATGGCGGAGTTCCCAGTCATAGAACGTATTGGAAGTGATCTCTGCCTGTTCGTAGGGATCGAGCCTGAGGTTAAAGATCATCGGGGCCCGCAACGGAGTGAACGGATTTGCCCACACCTCCAGGGTACCCTGGCATTTTTGCTCCATGAATAACAACTTCCAGTCGTCATAACGCATTGCAGCCAGGTCTCCGTCATCAGTGAAGTAAAATACCTCATGCCTTGGACTTTGCGTATGCAGGGGATCCATTAAATGCTCAGTGATGTTATAACCGTCGAGATGGTTCCGGTACTGTCTTCCGTTGGATGGGGAAACATACCCATCCGACAGCTCCACCTTTACATCAGGCTTCCCTGCTGCAGCCAGCAATGTCGGGAACCAGTCCATATGGTGTACTATCGCATTGCTCACCGTCCCTTCCGGGACCACTCCGGGCCAGCTTACCATTGCCGGCACACGCCAACCACCTTCCCAGTTTGTATTCTTCTCACCCCTGAATGGATTTGACCCTGCATCGGGCCATGTATTCTTATGTGGCCCGTTGTCGGTAGAATAGAAAACAATGGTATGGTCGGCTATTCCCAGTTCATCAAGCGCAGAAAGCAATTGCCCGACATGCATGTCGTGTTCGACCATTCCATCGCTGTATTCATCCTGTCCTGAGGCACCCCTTAATTCCGGCTTGACATGTGTGTATACGTGCATTCGTGTACCATTCCACCAGACAAACCAGGGCTTGCCTTCATTTTCGGCACGCCTGATAAAATCAATTGCTGCCTCCACGGTTTCATCATCGATGGTTTCCATTCTTTTTTTCGTCAGCGGGCCGGTGTCTTCCACATTGCCGTTGGCATAGGAGTGGATGACCCCACGGGGACCGTATTTTTCCAGGAACGTTTTACCATCAGGCAAAACCATATCGCCGGGGTAATCTTCAAACTCTGGTTCCTCCTCGGCATTCAGGTGATACAGGTTCCCATAAAACTCATCAAAACCGTGGTTGGTGGGAAGGAACTCATTAAGGTCCCCCAGGTGGTTCTTCCCGAACTGGCCTGTAAGGTAACCCTGGTCTTTCAGCAACTCAGCAATGGTAGGATCCTTGGTACTCAGGCCAATCCCTGCCCCAGGCATGCCCACTTTTGACAGGCCTGTACGAAAAACGCTCTGCCCGGTAATGAAGGCTGCACGTCCGGCCGTGCACGATTGTTCACCGTAATAATCCGTAAAGATGACACCCTCGTTTGCAATGCGATCAATATTAGGGGTATGATAACCCATCATACCCATGGAATAGGCGCTTACGTTCGACTGCCCAATATCATCGCCCCATATTACCAGGATATTGGGCTGCTGGGCAGATTGCGCCATTAAAAAAATCGGAATGACAAGGATCATTTCTGATATTAATAATCTTTTCATGGCATTGATTTTTGTTAATATTTAATGTGAATTAGAGTACTCCGCAATACAAAAATATGTTCGTTTTACCCGCTTTTCAGTAAGGTAAAACACCCTGCTCGGGCTGTAACGAACCGGAACCTTCAACATGAATCATATATATCTGTATATCTGATATTTAAATAAATTAATTGACTAAATTATTTTGTCTGATCCTATAATATCGGATGAATTTGTATATTTGATTATTGATCCCGTTTCCTATGGACTTTTCGGTCATTGAACTCTATTCTCTGTTTGGGGGATTATTGGGAATGATCCTTGGGATGATCATCCTTTTCCGTTCATGTGGTAAAAAGGAGATCAGGATCATCCTGGCTATTACCCTCCTGGTCACTTCCTTCATTGCTGTATTCGGGACTATGTTATATTCAGGAAAAGCGGATATTATTCCGCATTTGATCAGGATCGACAGCCCCTTTGTTTACCTGTTAGGCCCGGCTTGTTTTTTCTATGTTTATGCTACATTCAAGCCAGGGTTCAGGTTACGCTGGATTTACCTGTTGCACCTGTTGCCTTTCCTGGCCAACCTCGTAGAATTCACACCGTTCTACCTGAGCGATACAAATACTAAACTTGATTATTACAGGGACCTCCTTGACGCGGGGACCGTGATTATGCCGCACCATTACCTTCTCAAAACCATAAGCCTGTTTGTTTATCTCTTCCTGCAGGTATATTATTTCCTCAAATACAAGTCCCTGAAAAAGACAAACCCAATGAACCGGATGACCGTATCCTGGTTTCGTATCTTCATTTTGATCCAACTGGTATCACTGACAGGCTTGGTTACGGATCATCTGACCGGCCTGCATATTTTTGGGGATCCTTACCGCTTTGCCATCCTGGTTGTTACATCATTCCTTTATGCTGTTACCATCATGTTGCTTGCTTCCCCGCAGATACTTTACGGCATCAGAAACAATGGATTTTTATACAGATCAAAATACAGTCATTCCAGGTTAAATGAAGAAGATAAGAATGCTATCCTTGATAAGCTGAAAGCTTATTTGTCGGATAAACGGAAAGTATACTGTGATGCCGGATTATCCCTCCCTGAAGTAGCCCGCAAAATTGAAGTCGGGATCCATCAGTTGTCCCAGGCGATCAATGAAAAAACCGGTTTCAATTTCAACGACTACCTGAATATATACAGGGTAGAAGAGGCCAAGAATTTGCTTTCATCGACAGAATATGATAAACTGACCATTGATGCCATAGCCCATAAAGCCGGTTTTCAGTCGAAATCGACCTTTTATAATGCCTTTAAAAAGCATACAGGTATTACACCAAAACAATTTGCTAAAACATTTCGTTCTAAATGAAGTAAACCTTCCGTTCCATCTTCCGAAGTGCTCACAAAAACCCTCATTCGCATTCATATTCAAACACTCCCACAGTCTAAAGGTCACGGATTCGCTCGCTGATCTGTAAGGCGGGACTTAACAAAAAACACAAGCCTGAGGCTTTGCATTTTACTCCCTTTCTACTTGAGGAGAAGGGGTTGGGGGGTGAGGTGCATTGACATTAGTTAACGCGCTTCGCTCGTTGATCCTGAGCATGGGGGATTACAAAAAACCCTTATTCGCTGCGCTCATTATGGGTTTATTTTTTATGTTTCGGATTGAAAACAAGTTTTCCTCCTCCCATAAAAAATAAACCCCGATGCTTCGCATCAGGGTTTTTTGTAGCGGGGGCAGGATTCGAACCTACGACCTTCGGGTTATGAGCCCGACGAGC
>CAZHYA010000096.1:0-3178 GCA_964536525.1 uncultured Bacteroidales bacterium
GCGTATAACGATAATAAACCCGTTTATACTTTCAGTACCACCGATATTGCAACAACGCAATACAATGCCTTCAAGGCCGAAACCGACCTCGACCTGATCAACGTGGTCCCCAACCCCTATTATGCCTACAACAACTACGAGCGTAACGCCCTCGACAACAGGATAAAGATCACTAATCTGCCGCAACAGGCCACCATTACCATTTATAATATCAACGGGACCCTGGTGCGGCAGCTCACAAAATCCTCACAGGAAACCTTCATCGACTGGGACCTGAAGAACTTTGCAGGTATCCAGGTTTCAGGAGGCATATAAATGGTTCGGCATTTTGCGCCCGCCCGATCTGAACACATTTTAGGCGTTATATATTTGTGTATCTTTGATACTGCCTGCTTGCTGTATGCAGGCAGTATCTTTTTTATAAACTCTTCACTATGGCAAGCATTTTCAGTAAGATCATCGCTGGTGAAATCCCTTCCTATAAAGTGGCCGAAGACGATCAGTTTTATGCCTTTCTCGACATCAGGCCCCTGGCCAAAGGGCATACCCTGGTCGTACCTAAAAAAGAAGTGGATTATATCTTCAGTCTGGACGACGAACTGCTGGGCGACATGATGAAATTCGCCAAACAGGTCGGCCTCGCCATCGAAAAAGTGGTCCCCTGCAAACGCATGGGCATGACCGTTCTGGGCCTCGAGGTGCCCCATGCGCACATACACCTGGTACCGATCAACAGCGTGTACGACATCGATTTTAAAAAACCTCCGGTTGAAATGGCGGAACAGGAGTTTGCCGAACTGGCCGGCAGGATCTCAGCAGCCTTCGACGATCAGTAGGCACGCCTGTTGACGCCTTCAATATAGTTGATGAATGACAGGTTGACCACCTTGTTGCCTCCGGGGGTAGGATAATCTCCTGTAAAATACCAGTCGCCCTTGTGCCCCGGAATGGCGGAATGAAGATCTTCAATGCTCTGGTATATGATCTTCAGGCCTGGTTTGAGACCAGGAGGGGTGAGCAGTTCTGCGATCTTTCCGGATATCTGTTGTGGGCTGAAAGGCTTATAGATCCCTTTCACATGATTTACGATCGCCTCCTTGGGGAGGTTCTGCTGGGCTTTTGATTTTCTGTACACTTCATTGATCACATGCGACTGCCCGGTTTCCTTTAACAATTCTATGGCTGCCCTGAAAGCAATAAAATCGCCCAGTTTTGCCATATCGATGCCATAGCAGTCGGGATAGCGTATCTGCGGCGCCGAAGAAGCAATGATGATGTTCCTGGGCTGCAGCCTTGCGAGTATCCTGATAATGCTCTGCTTGAGTGTGGTGCCCCTGACGATGGAGTCATCGATCACGACAAGGTTGTCGATGCCCGGCCTCACCACCCCGTAGGTGACATCATAGACATGGCCCACCAGGTCGTCGCGCTGGCTGTCCTGCGTGATGAACGTGCGCAACTTAAGGTCCTTCACGGCAATGTTGTCGACCCTTGGCCTTATCGACAATATCCGCTCCAGCTTTTCAGGCTCCCTCTTCGGGTCGATCCTGCTGATCTCTTCCTTCTTGATCCGGTCGCAAACATTGTGCAGTTCGTTGATCATGCCCCTGAAAGCCGAGGAAGCGGTGTTGGGGATATAAGAAAATACCGTGTTGGGCAGGTCGTGGCCTATGGCGTCAAGCACTGCCGGCACCAGTGCCCGCCCCAGGTTTTTTCGTTCCCGGTATATATCCGAATCCGTGCCGCGCGAAAAGTAGATGCGCTCGAAAGAGCAGGACTTCTTCTCGAGTGGTTCCCTGATCATCTCCTCCGAAAAGCTGCCGTCTTTTTTGAGAATCAGGGCATAGCCGGGTTTCAGCTCCATGACCTCCTCCTCCGAAATATTGAAGGATGTTTGTATGACGGGCCTTTCCGAAGCTGCAACGGCAATTTCATCATTGATATAATAAAAAGCAGGCCTTATGCCTGAAGGGTCGCGCATCACAAAGGTGTCGCCATGGCCGATCATCCCGGCAATGGTATATCCCCCGTCCCAGTATTTGCTTGAGTTTCTCAGGATTTTCGCAACGTCAAGATTCCCGGCGATCACCGGTGAAATTTCGCGCTTCTCAAGTCCCTGCTCCTTGTACTGCCGGTACAGGGCCTCATTTTCAAGGTCGAGGAAGTGGCCGATCTTTTCGAGGATGGTGATGGTGTCAGAAGTTTCAACCGGGTATTGTCCCAGGTCGATGAGGAGGTTGAACAACTCATCCACGTTGGTCATGTTGAAGTTGCCTGCCAGTACCAGCGTCTTGGTCATCCAGTTGTTGAAACGGATCATGGGATGAAGGTTCTCGACCCTGTTCACCCCGAAAGTGCCATAGCGCAGGTGCCCCAGGAAAAGTTCGCCGGTGAATTCCATGTTGTGCTTCAGCCATTGTACATCCTTGAAGCGATCGGGATGACCGGCACCAACCTTCAGCAATGGCTTGTATACCTTGCGGAAAATGTCCTGTATTGGAGAAAGGGAATTGGATCGCAAACGGTTTATGTATTTATGCCCGGGCTCCAGGTCGAACTTGATGCAAGCGATACCGGCGCCATCCTGCCCCCTGTTGTGCTGCTTCTGCATCATCAGGTGCAGCTTGTTGAGGCCGTAGAAGGCCGTACCATATTCAGCAAGATAATATTCGAGGGGCTTTAATAAACGGACCAGGGCGATCCCGCATTCATGCTTGATGAGTTCACTCATGCCAGTGATGTTGGTAACAGCTGATACATGCTGCAAAGTTAATACATTTGAACGGCCCGATACAACTTCCGTGCATTGGTTTCGAACAATGATCCTTACTTTTATCAACACCATTCGATTATTTCCTATTTTAGTTCATCATTTTAAAACCCCTATTATGTCAAAACATTCAACCAGGTCAACAGCCCTAATCCTTACGCTATCATTGCTTTTTTACAGCGGCATTTCGCTTGCCCAGCCCGCCAGGTATTCACCATCAGCCTATCCCGACGAATGCACTTCGGTCACGGCCGGCCGGCTGGCCACTGCCGACGGTTCGGTGATCACCTCCCATACCGACGACAGCCACCGTACCCGCTCATGGATCGGTGTCGTACCTCCAGCCAGTCATGAAGAGGGAAGCGTAGTGCCCATGTACAAGCGGAAAGCCTGCGACACCCTGGCCAT
>CAZHYA010000096.1:3188-3899 GCA_964536525.1 uncultured Bacteroidales bacterium
CGACCTATGCGCATATCAGGATCGGAGAGATCCCTCAGGTACCTTTTACCCATGGGTACATCAACACGGCCTATCCCTGCATGAACGAGCATCAGCTGGCCATCGGCGAATCGACCTTCGGCGGACGCGAATGCCTGCAGTCGGACAACGGCCTCATCGATTGCCAGCGGCTGTGCATGCTGATGCTTGAACGCTGCACGACCGCGCGACAGGCCATCCAAATGGCCGGTGAGCTTACAGGCAAATACGGGTGGAACGATGCAGGGGAATGCCTGACCATTGCCGACAAGAACGAAGTATGGCATTTCGAGATCGTCGGCCCGGGCAAGGGCCTGACAGGCTCGATATGGGTAGCCCAGCGTGTGCCCGACGATCACATCTCCGTGAACGCCAACGCCAGCACCATCAAACATATCAACCTCAGGGACAAAGACCATTTCATGGCCTCTGACAACATTTATGACATGGCCCTCGACTCAAGCTGGTCCCGGTCGAAGGATGACTTCCAGTTCTGCTATGCCTATGCCCCCGAAAGCCGCACTTCGCTGGCAGCACGCAGAAGGGAGTGGCGTGTGTTCGACCTGGTGGCCCCGTCACTGAAGCTAGACCCAACGAAGTAGTCCAATTCATTTTGATATTTCGATCCGATCTCGTTGCATAGATGGACCACAAGTCCTTCTTCTATAGCCTCATTGGCAGTCTCGTCACACC
>CAZHYA010000096.1:3909-8069 GCA_964536525.1 uncultured Bacteroidales bacterium
CTATCCGTTCTCCGTCAGGCCCGACAAGCCGGTCACCATGGAAAAGCTTGTTGACATCTTCAAGGATTATTATGAAGGCACACCTTTCAACTTCGTGAAGGACATCACCGTGACCGACGATTCGGGTCGCACGGTGATCTCGCCGTTGGCCAATCCCTTCATGCCCTACGACATGAACAAGGTTTTCAGGATCAACGGCGGGTGGGGATGGCTGGGCGAGCGGACCATTGCCCGATGGTATACCATGTATGCCACCATCATACAGTGCCGCAACTGGCTGCCCGACGAGATCGGCGGTGTGACCTGGCTGGCCATGGACAATGTGGCCAGCTCGATATACATCCCGGTATACTGCAGCGTGACCGACCTTCCGCAACCCTATAAGACCCCCGGCAGGCCCAACGGTTACACCACGGAATCAGCCTGGTGGGCCTTCAACAGGCTGGGCACATTGGCAACACAGCGCTGGGGCGACATGCGGCACGATGTCGACAGGGTGTGGGTACCCATGCAGCAACAACTATTCGCCGACCAGGGCAAGGTCGAGGAAAAAGCCCTCAACCTCTATGAAAAAGACCCCGGCGCGGCTGTTGACTTTCTTACCGATTATACCATGAGGTGGGGTACACGCGTGGTGAATGAAGCCTGGAAACTCGGCGATTTCCTGTGGACCAAATATGATGAACTCTTCTGATACATGAAAGATCATACCATGAAAACAATGATCCGCTCACTGTTCCTGGCAATGCTGTTATGGAGCAACGGGAACATGCTATCGGCACAGGAAGTGCCGAAACCGTCCGATTTTTTTGGTTTTGAGCCCGGTGCCGACCGCATGCTGTTCAACTACGAACCCCTGATCGAATACCTGCAAGCACTCGACCAGGCTTCCGGCAGACTGTACCTGGAAGAGATCGGCACCACCCCCATGGGGAAACCCATTTACATCGCATTTATATCCTCTGAGGAAAATATCGCCAGGCTGGAAGAGCTCAGGTCGATCAACAGGGAACTGGCCCTGAATGCCAGCCTGACCGATGAAGAACAAGGGGAACTCGTTGAGAAAGGAAGGGTGTTCTTCCTGGCCACCCTGTCGATGCATTCCACGGAAGTGGCCCCTTCACAAAGTGCACCCCTTATTGCCTACGACCTGGTCACCACCGACGATCCCCTTAAGCTCTCCTGGCTCGATAAGGTGGTGTATATGATGAACCCCTGCCATAACCCTGACGGCATGGACATGGTTGTTGATCACTACAACACGTTTAAGGGCAAACAATAAGAGGGAAGCTATACCACAAATATGTAGGCCACGACAATAACCGCGATTTTGTTGCCCTCACGCAGGATGACACCAGGGCCATCGCCGCTGCATTCAACACCGTTTGGTTCCCACAGGTAGCCGTGGAGAAGCACCAGATGGGATCGTCGGGAGTAAGGTATTTCGTTCCCCCACCCCACGACCCTATCGCCGAGAATATCGATGCAGGGATCTGGAACTGGATCGGGATCTTCGGATCGAACATGATGAAGGACATGACCCGCGACAGCCTGGCAGGTGTGGCGCAGCATTACCTTTTCGATGAATACTGGCCCGGATCTACCGAAACCTGCCTGTGGAAGAATGTGATCGGGTTCCTGACCGAGGCGGCCAGCGTCCAGACCGCAACACCCATATATATCGAACCCGGCGAACTCTCGGTATGGGGAAAAGGCCTGTCGGAATACAAGAAAAGCATCAATATGCCCCTACCCTGGAAAGGAGGCTGGTGGAGGCTTTCCGACATCGTGCAATATGAGATCGTGTCCACCATGTCGATAATCAAAACGGCCGCTACCCACGACAAGGACATCCTGAAATTCCGCAACGACCTGGCCAGGAAGGAGGTGATGAAGGGCAGGACGGAAGCCCCATACTATTATATCATGCCACGTAGACAGCATGATCCGGGAGAACTGTTGCACATGGTCGACCTGCTAATGGAACATGGCGTTGAGGTTTATACGCTCAGCGAAGCTTATAAGGCGGATAACATTATCTTCGACGCCGGCGACATCATCATCCCACTGGCCCAGGCTTACCGCCCCTTTATCAAGGAGGTGATGGAAGACCAGGAATTCCCCCTCAGGCATTACACCCCCGACGGGGAGATCATCAGGCCCTACGACATCACCAGCTGGTCGCTGCCCAGGCATAACGGAGTAACCTCGTACGAAATCAACACAAAAGCGGAAGAAGAGCCAAAGATCGAAAGGATCGAAAATCCTTTCACGTTGAAAACAGGGATCCCCGAAGCATATGCATTCATGGTATTCCCTTCCTCCTGGAACGAAAGCTATAAGGCTGCATTCATGCTGGCCGGCGCCGGTATCCCGGTCGAGAGGACCGATAAGGATGTCAGGGTTGGGGAAAGAACGATACCGGCAGGCAGTTTTATCCTCTCTGCTGAAAAGGGACAAGAAAAGGAGATCAGGGAAATCCTCGACCTGATCCCTGTCAACCCGTGGTTTTTCCAGGAGGAGATCGCCCTCTCCGCATCCGGCCTGAAAGTGCCCGGGATCGCACTGGTTGAAACGAATACCCACGACATGGATGCCGGCTGGACGAGGTTCCTTTTCGACACCTATCATATCCCCTACACTGTTCTGAAACCCGCTGATTTTGAGGAAACCGATCTCAGAAAGAAATTTGATGTGATCGTCTTCCCTAACAACCGGAAATCCATCCTCATGGAAGGAAAGTACCAGTCGTCTTCGGGCGATTACTATCCCAGCAGTTATCCTCCCGAGTTTGTCAAGGGCATAGGAAAGAAAGGCTTTGATAAGCTGATGCGCTTCGCTGATGAAGGGGGGATCATCGTATCGTGGGGTAACTCCACCGAACTCTTCCTGGGCAGCCTCTCCATTAAGAAGGATGAGGAGGAGCGTGAAGAATTCGCATTGCCCATCAGCGATGCTTCGAAATCGGCCGACGGGCTTTATTGCCCGGGCTCGTGGCTCAGGGTGGATGTACGGCAGGGCCATCCGCTAAGCTGGGGGATGCCTGCAAAATCAGGCGTATTTTCGAGGGGCAAGCCGTTCTTCACGACTTCTGTCCCGCAGTTCGATACCGACAGGAGAGTGATCGTCAGCTATGCAAAAGACGATGTGTTGCTGAGCGGTTACATCGAAGAACCTGAAAAACTGGAAGGCCGTACCGTGATGGCATGGCTGAGGAAAGGCAGGGGGCAGTTTGTGCTTTTCGGTTTCAACCCCCAGTTCCGTGCCTCCACGGCGGCAACCTACAAACTCCTTTTTAATTCATTACTTTTGCCTGAAATAACTGAATAGATGAAGGGATGATATGGCGAAAAAGCTGAAGTTTCCGCATACCTATGTAATCATATTCTACACTATCGTGATCGCCGCGGTGCTGAGCTGGGTGATCCCCGGAGGGGAATACGAAGATGTGGTTACGGTGAAGGATGGCAAGGAGGTGCACGAGATGGTATACCATCCCGTTGAGAGCCAGCCCCAGACCTGGGAGATCTTCTCCGCCCTCTTTGAGGGCTTCGAAAGGCAGTCGGGCATCATCGTTTTCATCCTGATGATCGGCGGGGCCTTCTGGATCATGAACCACAGCAAGTCGATCGATGTGGGTATCTTTTCTTTCCTTGACTTCACCAGGGGGCTGGAAAAGAACAGATTCATCAGGAAGATCGGCGTCGACAATATCGTGATGACGCTCATCATGCTGATGTTTTCCGTGTTCGGTGCCGTGTTCGGGATGAGCGAGGAGACCATCGCCTTCATCATCATCCTGGTGCCCCTGGCCATCTCCATGGGTTATGACTCCATCACCGGTGTGGGGCTGGTATTTGTTTCTGCGGGCCTCGGCTTCGCCGGGGCCATCCTGAACCCTTTTACCATCGGCATCGCCCAGGGGATCGCGGAACTGCCCCTGTTCTCAGGCATCGAATACCGTTTTTTCTGCTGGATCGTCATCAATGTCATCGGCATTGTATACATCCTGCGCTGGGCGCGAAAGGTGAAAAGAAAGCCAAAGTCCTCCTTCGTTTATGACGACGACGAATACTGGCGCAAAGCCCATGATGCCAGCGGCGAAAGGATCAAGTATCACACGCCGCTGTCGGCCTGGATCACCTGGGGCGCCATCACCA
>CAZHYA010000097.1:0-8057 GCA_964536525.1 uncultured Bacteroidales bacterium
TAATGGTCTAATGACAAACAAGGGTGTTTGCAATTGGTACAGGGGAGCACTTTTTCCCACTGCCATGGGAAATAGCGCTCCATACTTTTAAATACGGATGGTTTATCGGTATTGTTCTGGGCCCCGTTAAGGAAAAACAGGGGACGGTAGGAATCATACAATACATAGGCCAGGTCGACACCAAAGGAGGTCCTGAATTTCAAGCCTTCTATAATATCAAGTTCACCATATACATTTCCCACCAGCTTGTCGGCCCGGGTTTCGCCGGTCTGGATCTCGAGCAGTGCCATGGGGTTGACAATCTCGCCATCAAACAGGTATTTTGAAATACCGTAAACATTACCATCCTCATCGGTGATGACCGGTTCGTCAGAATAAGGATATTGTGAAAGGAGGTAGGGGTCGGTCTCATACAGCGGTGTCAGGGGGTCCAGATTCAGTGCACTGCTGTAAACACCATTGAACGATGCGTTACTTGCGATCCCTCTTCTCTTAATATTTGAATACGCCAGGTTATTGCCGAACTTGAATCGTTTTACCACCTGGTGTTCGCTGTTGATCCTGGCCGTGATCCTGTCGAATTGCGATTTATCTCCCCCTATGATGCCCTGCTGTGAGAAATATGAAAGTGATGAGGCATAGGTTGATTTGCTATTGCCTCCCGCGATATAGATCTCATGGTTCATGATGGGTGCATTTTTCTCGAAGAGCACGTCCTGCCAGTTGGTGTTGTGCGGGGCAATTTCGTTCAGGTCGAAAGGTTCTTCCTGCCCGGCATTTCGGGCGCCCTCGTTCATGAGCATGCGGTATTCGTCGGCATCCAGCATATCCAGTTTTTTGGCTGCATTCTGTATGCCATAATAGCCCGAATAGGTCACGTTCATTTTCCCTTCCGTCCCTTTTTTTGTGGTGATCAGCACCACGCCGTTGGCTGCCCTCGCCCCGTAAATGGCGGCCGAAGCGGCATCTTTCAGCACATCTATCGATTCTATGTCGCCGGGGTTGAGGTAGTCGATACTACCAACTGCCATACCATCAACGATGTAGAGGGGATCAGCATACCCGGTTGTTCCGGCACCCCTGATGCGCACAGTCGGGGCTTCGCCCGGTTGCCCGGAGAGCTGTGTCACCTGCACACCGGCAGTCCGGCCCTGCATGGCCTGTTCAGCCCGCAGCACGGGCAGCCTGGAAATTTCTTCTGATTTTACGGTAGAGATAGAACCGGTAACCACTTTCTTTTGCTGGGTACCATAGCCGATCACCACCAATTCATCGAGTTCCTCCATATCAGACTGCATGGCGATATCGATATTGTTCCGGCCTTTAACTGGTTCCACGACGGTTTTAAACCCGATATAGGAGAATTGCAATGTGTCCTGTGCGCTGTCGATCGTGAGCATGTAGTTCCCGTCGATGTCGGTGATCGTCCCGTTGAGGGTTCCCTTAACGATGACCGTGGCGCCCGGAATGCCCGTATCCGTTGTTTCGTCGATCACCTTCCCGCTAACGGTAAATTGCGCCATAGCCGCGGAGGTAAAACAGATGAAAATAAACGGGAGCAGGATTTTCTGTATAGATACCTTCATTTGCTTACGTATTGATTATTAATAGCTTTATTGTGAACCATGATAACCTTCATCCGTATCAGGATACGGGCAGGGGGATCCGGAAATCAATCGACCTGGAACACCCGCACATAATCCACTTTCATTTGTTGTGGAAAAACCGTAAACCCATCAGGATTTCCCGGCCAGTTGCCACCCACGGCAACATTGAAGATGAGCCAGAATTCCTGCTGGAATTCACTCATTTCCGGATCAGTGATTAACATTTCATGATATGGGTCGTTGTCGACATACCACTTAATCCTTGTTTCGTCCCAGGTGATCGAGAACACATGATAGGCTTCGGTGAAGTCGTCGGGAGAGACGGTTGTACTGCCGCCATAGCTTGCATACTGCCCCATGTTGTCCCAGTGAAGGGTTCCGTAGCATGTATTTTCCCTGCCGCTGCCACCGATCATTTCCATGATGTCGATCTCACCGCATTTCGGCCAGCCCACGGCGCTCATGTTATTCCCCAGCATCCACAAGGCAGGCCAAATGCCCTGCCCTTTTGGCAAAAGTGCACGTATATCAATTCGTCCGTATTGAAAGGAGAACTTATTCCGGGTAATCAGTTTTGCCGAAGTATAATCCGAACCGGAGAATGCTTCTTCCCTGGCCTCGATAATCAGTGTTTCACCTGCCAGCCAGGCGTTTTCCGACCGGTAATATTCCAGTTCATTATTTCCCCAGCCACAGAGGTTAGGACAGCCATCACCGATATCGAAACTCCAATAGTCCGTATTGATATCGGTCCCATTAAATTCATCCTGCCAGATCAGGGTGTATCCGGCATATTCCAAAGGGCTGAAGTATCCTTTGCTGAGTGGTACGCCCGTGTTTCCTCCACCGGGATTGATAGAAATTCCGGTGCTTTGGCTGATATATCTTCCCGAACTGCCATACGCCCTGATGGTAATGAGGTATTCGCCCAGTCCGGCGAATGTATACTCGAAGGTTCCTGTCTGATTGGTCGCGGCAGGGTCTTCCTCATCTTCGATGTAAAGTTCAAACCGAACAGCATTTTTTGCGTTCGCCTGAATTAGCACCTCACCGGTTTCGTCATCGATCGATAACACCGTGATCGAAAGGCCGGAAGGGTCTCCCGGGTTCTCCGTATCATCAGCCTTATCGCAGAAGCTGAATAAAAGCAGTATTAACAATAGAACCATACCGGTAATCTTAGGCTTCAGGATCCTCATCGCAATGGAAATAAAGAACCATGGCCGCACCTGGCGGCCACGGTTCTGATACAATATTAATTAAAGACGAAGTTACGGACATAGAACGTACCCTGGGCGTCATGACCGCCGCCACCCAGTGAGATGGCAAAGAAATCAAGGTCAACCCTTTCGTAGGGATTTTCCTGGCTCGGACCGCTGGTCGGCGAATCGAGCTGGAAAGTATAGGTTACCCATTCATCCAGGACGGTGGCTGTAGCATCGTATTGAATATGTCCAGTCCACCACTGTTCGGTCTGGCTGGCATCCGCAATGATGATGGCGATGTCTTTGGTCAGCGTTCCGGAATAGTCATTTGAACTGGGCATGTAAACATCGAGCGACACCGTGGTAAAGTTATCGAACTGGATGTCGTATTCCGTTGCAAACTGGAGTTCCTGATAGGTGCCCCACCTGAAATATTCACCAACATTGGTTGCTCCGCCTGCCGGGTCGGCAACACCCATGGTAAAGTCCATGGAGTTTGCCAGGGTGGTGTCGAGAAGTACGAAGCTGCTGGAGGTCTCGAAGGTATTGTACATCTCTTCCGGTGTAAGGTCGGGAAGGTCTATACCGAATGGGGGTTCTTCCTCAACCAGTTCCGGTTCGAGTGAGGGATCATAATAATGTACATAAACGATGGTCCATAAACCAGCTTCACCCCAGTCAAAAGTGACCGTCATCAGATCATAACCGGTTTCCTGTGTAATGTCAAGGTTAAACGTTGTGGTTGCAACCGGTACAGTGGTTTCGCCCGCCGTTGTCAACTTGGGAATACCAATCCAGGCACCCATTCCGTTCAGAGTGGCGGTACCTAAAGTCGGGTCATAGGTGAATGCGTGTGATCCCGACAGCCATGCACTTACATCCACGCCATCCTTGTTTATCATATTCGCAGGAATGGCTTCAAAGCAGATCTCGTAATTCCACTGACCGTCAAATACGCCATATTCACCCCAGAACATTCCGTTATCGTTGAAGACATAAGTCCCGTCGAAATGGAATGTGAATTCCTGTGTGTATAAACACGGCCTTGCGCCGTCGTTTTCAAGGCCTGCCCACCATCCTCCAGGATTGCTGGCATCAGGGCCCAACGACATCGATACCCCTTCCCTGAATAATTTCCATGTTTTTGATACTTCGCCGGTGAGGAGCTTGTAAGCATCGTCCGGGTCAGTGATCGTAATGGCCTGGGAGTACTCTGCGCTCGCGTTGGCTGCATTCTTGGCGGTTAGTTTAACAGTGTAATCGCCTGCGGCAGCATATACATGCACAGGGTCCTTTTCGGTAGATGATTCACCATCTCCAAAATCCCAGACATAAGAAGTGGCATTCTGCGAAAAGTTCGTGAATGTTACCTCAAGGAAGTTGTCTGCACTGACGACAAATTGGAAACTGGCGACAGGATTTGCCGTGCCATTATCATCGTCGTCGTCGTCTTTCTTGCAGGAATTCAGCACAACGATCGAAAACAATGCGATCACCGTCATGATGCTGAATAACCTCATTAAATTTTTGTTTTTCATGATGAGTTAATTTGTTGTTAAAAATTATTTAACTCAAATATAATATTACCCAAACCCATTCTCCAAAAAGCGGGCATGCTCAATACCTCAACAAGCACTGTAATGTACTACATCATTATTACATCAATAAAAACCTTATTTATTGTTTTTCTGACATTTAGAAAGCCTAATTAGCGAATCTGGAGTTTCTCATCACCATCTCAGGACAAGATTCCACAATAAAAGGCATGTGGCGGGATCGCAAAGGGTTTCTTTGAACAACAGGATCGGTCGGTAGCGGCGGGTCAGATCGACATAATGAAACTGGTCAGGTTGGTATCGTGATCCAGGTCCAGCTTTTTCCGCAGCCTGTAGCGGCTGATCTCAACCCCCCTGATCGAGATGTTCATGATGGTGGCAATTTCCTTGCTCGAAATATTGAGTCGCAAATATGCACAAAGCTTCAGTTCCCTGGGAGTAAGATCAGGGTAACGGGCTTTCAGATGTTTGAAGAATTCCTCGTGCACGCTTTCAAAATGCTTTTCAAACACCTCCCATTGGTTTTCGGCATCAATTTCCCTGTTGATCCTCCTGATGACCAGGTTGATCTGGTCCCTTACGAGATCGTCGCGTATATCCTTTGCCAGCTTACCGAGTTCCTTTTTAATGGCGTTGAGGGATTTGCTCTTCTGGATCATTTGCATCGTACTGTTTGCCAACTCCATGTCTTTCTGTTTCATCTCGGCATTCAGCTTTTCGTTCCGCAAGCGGATGACCTCCTTTTCCGCTTCCAGTGTTTCGGTATGCAGTTTCTTCTCCAATTCCCTGAATTTCCTTTTCTGCCGCTCCTCTTCTTCCCGCTTTGACTTTTCCATGCGGTAACGTACGTACATGGCCAGGATAAAAAAGAATGCAGCAACGACAAAAAAGTATAAAACCCATGCCCACCATTTCAGGTACCAGGGTGGCCCGATCTCGAAGCTGACCGTGCTGATGGTGCTTTCAGACCCGAAAAGGTTTCTGGCCTTAATCTTAAAGACATGCTCCCCATGCATGAGATTGGTAAATTCTCTCGTCGACCTGCGCTCCCATGCGGTCCATTCGGTATCGAAACCTTCCAGGTATGTTGAGAACATGAGTTCACCCGGATTTTCAAAATCATTGGCGGTATATATGAACTGTATCTGATTGTATTTGAACGGGATCTCATGGTCAAAAACGATTTTATCGGAATGCCCCCTGAATACGACAGAGTCCGTCCTGGATAATTTTACTTCGCTGATGAATGAACGTAATTCCAATGCTGAAGCCTGCCTGTAGTTTTTCGGGAATTCGGGTGAATAATGGACAAAACCGTCCTGTATTCCGAATAAAACATGGTCTTCATTGAGAGGATAGACAAACCAGAACCATTTTATAAACCTGCTTTGGAGTTCCCTGAAAGGAACCTCAAGGTTAAAATAGTTTCCGTCTTCCTGCAACCTGAAAACACCGTTATCCTTCATGGTAAAATACCATACATTCCCGTTTTCATCCTCCTGCAACTCATGTATGTCATCAACAGGAAATGTTCGCCGCATCTCTTCGTCGGGAACGAAGCTGTTGGTCCTTACATCATACCGGTATAAACCTTCGCTGGTCGTAAAGACCGCCCTTCCGGATACTTCAGAAACACTGATATTCTCATCGGAAGGAAACCCGTGCTTACTGTTGTAAAACTCCACCCTCCTGATGCTATCGTAGGTTTCATTAAAGTGAAGCCTGAAGGCGCCAATGTACCCATGGGTCATCCATAGCATCTTTGGCCCCGCATTGGCAAGAAACCTGGACGATTCAGCAAAACCCGCTACGGGCAGTCCGGGCAACCATTCCCCGTTGATCTTTTCAAACTTAACCAGCGAAGTATATGTTCCACATAATAAAAGGTCTTCTTTGCCTTCAGGCTGGATGAACGTCCAGCCCCCCTGTATGTCGGAGACCCTTCTGGCAGTCTTTCCTTCAATGATGAATATCCCTGAGTTATGGCCACAGAAAAGCGTTCCGTCGATCACCTTTAATTCCCACACCTGTCCCTGGGTCCCGGGGATGATCATAAAATCCTGTACGCCATTATTGTTCAGCAGTTTTTCCCACTCCTGGCAGAATACGCCCCTGTTCGTGCCCAGGTAAAGCAGGCTGTCGTGCAGCACGGCTGCATATCCGGCGCTCAGGCCGTTAAAATGAGTAAAAAAGGTCAGGGGTGAATTTATTTCCACATAGTCAATGCCATTATCGAGGCCCAGCCAGAGGTTACCGTACTGGTCGAGTTGCATGCTGAGTATGGTATTGTTTTGCAAACCACGATCCAGGTTTATATGCTGCAGGATCGTTCCTTCCGCATTGCAAATCACCAGGCCGTCCTGTATGGTTCCATAGGCATAGGTTTCCTCATCAATCGCAATTCCGCAGTAGACCTGGCTTTTTCGAAAGATGGAAGAGGCAGGGGTTTCCCATTCCGTTAATTTCAGGCCGTCAAATTCATAAATGCCATTGTCAGCTGTGGCGATGAGAATATTGTTCCCCTTAGGCAGCATCGACCATACAAATTGCCCTTTGAGGTTGTCTGTGCCCGGGATCTTCACCAGCCGTTCATGTGCAAGCCGGTACAGTCCGCCTTCCTGGTCGTTGATATACAATTCACTGTTCACCAGAAAAGAGAAGAAAAATAATCCGGGAGCTTTGATGACGGTGATCGCTCCGTTGCGGTACAGCATGATCTGCTTGTAGGACTGAAAGACGATACCGTAAGGCAACTCATATATTTTCCAGACTTCACCGAAATTCACTTCCGGACGGGACACCTTGTCAATCAGTGAGATGTAAGTCATCTCTCCGATATTATCGCGGGTGAAATATCCGATCTGGTTGAATCCCCCTGCATAGATGCGTCCGTCGCTTGCCGCCATCACGCTGCGAACAACGATCCCCCCGGGAAGGGAATACTTTCTCCAGTGCAGTCCGTCGAATTCGAGTACGCCGTCGTTATTCGCAAAATATGCCAGGCCATCCGCACTGATATCGATCATCCAGGTTTGCGCTCCGGCCTGCAAGGCTGTGCTTTCATAGTTCCTGACATACGGGACCCCGATCCTTTTCACCTGGGAGGATGCCGCCTGCCCGGAAACCGACAGGATGATGACAAGCAGATATTTCAGCGATCGTAATAACAAAACAATGCTCTTTGCAAAATAATTATTTGACTGAGGGTAAATATAATAAAAATAGAAATACCGATCGGGGTTTCACATCTGAGTCACGATGAGTAAATGGATATAAAATGAGATATGAGACATGAGACTTGAGACATGAGACATGAGACTTGAGACATGAGAGATGAGGTGGCAGGGCTTTATTCTTCCCCGCATACCCCGCACCGCATACCCCGCACCACGGAATATTCCATAACTTTATGCCCAAAACAGACCTTATGCAGCCGGCATCCCGACCACTGATCATGCACCGCAACCTGCAGATCGTCTTCGCCGTGACGCTGATCGCGGTGATGGGGGTCAGCTCTATTACCCCGGTATTCCCGCTGATACGCCAGGTCTTCGACATCAGCGCCGGACAGGTGGGCTTACTCATCACCATGTTCACCCTGCCGGGTGTGATCCTTTCGCCCGTGCTGGGTGTCCTTGCCGACCGCTACGGGCGCAGGCCGGTGCTGTTCGTGGCGCTTGCCTGCTACA
>CAZHYA010000098.1:0-5025 GCA_964536525.1 uncultured Bacteroidales bacterium
GCCAACAAGCTTATTTTTAGTAAGTGGCGGGAAGCTCTCGGTGGCGGGATGCGGGTGATCGTGTCGGGCGGTGCTGCCCTGCAACCCAGGCTGGCACGGGTGTTCACGGCTGCGCGAATCCCGGTGCTGGAGGGCTATGGCCTCACCGAAACCTCGCCGGTGGTGGCAGTGAACACCTTTGAAAAGGGTGGCACAGCCTTCGGCACTGTGGGCAAACCTCTCGCCAACGTGGAGGTTATGATTGCCGACGACGGGGAGATCCTGGTCAGGGGCCCCAACGTGATGAAAGGATACTTCAGGGAACCTGATCAGACGGCTGCAGTGATCGATATTGACCAATGGTTCCATACCGGCGACATTGGGAGGATGGAACCGGAAGGACACCTGCGCATCACAGGACGAAAGAAAGAGATATTCAAGACGTCGCTGGGTAAATATATCAGCCCGGCGCAGATAGAGAATAAATTCACTGAGTCCTCACTCATCGATGCCATCATCGTGGTGGGCGAAAACCAGAAATACGCAGCAGCGCTTCTTGTGCCGGATTTTACCTGTCTCCGCACCTGGTGCCAGGATGAGCACATCATATATAGCACCAATGAAGAGATGGTAAACCATAAGGCCGTGAGAGAACGCTTCAGAAAGGAAGTGGATCATTTCAATTCCTTCCTCGGCAACACCGAAAAGATCATGAGCTTTGCCATCATGGGCAGAGAATGGTCGGTGGAGAATGGAGAACTTACGGCCAGCCTGAAGTTGCGGCGCAACTACATCATGGAGAAGTACAGGAAGGAAATTGAAGGACTCTTCAAATGATCGCTGAGGCGTCAGTGCATGATCCTGAATACCATCTCACGCAACAGTTCACCTTCGGTGACCGATGCATTGTTCAGCCCTTTCGATTTGAGGTCGTATTCCCTCAGCAAACTGATGGCCTTCAGGCCGCGCTCGGGAGTGAAAAATTTTGCCGCGTTGCGATAGTCACCCACGAAGAAAGGACTTACCGATAGCTCGGAAGCCACCAATTTGTTGTCGGATTTGTCCCTGATGGAATGGTATATCATGATCTTTGCGAAAAACTGGTATAACAGGGTGACCGTAAGCACCAGAGGATTTGTTTTCGGGTTGGCGGCAAAATGCCTGCATATCAGGTTTACCCGGTAATGGTCGCGTGCCCCCATGGCCTTTTGCAGCTCAAACACATTGAAATCCTTGCTGATGCCGATATTCTCCTCCACGATGTCTTCAGTGATCTGCTCTCCTGTCTTCAGCCAAATGGTGAGTTTGCCCAGCTCCAGGCTGATCTTGGTGAGGTCGTTACCCAGTTGGGCGGTCAGCAGCCGCGCCGCGCCTGGCGTGATCGAAACCCCCCTGCTTTTCAGGTGTGCATCGATCCAGGCAGGCACCTGGTTATCGTACAGACGGTCGGATTTGAACCAAACACCGCATTTCTGAACACTTTTGGCAAGCAGCTTCCTCGAATCGTATGCCTGGTGCTTGTGGCAAACCACCAGTATGGTCGAGACAACGGGCGCATCGGTGTAACGCACCAGCTCATCAAGGTTGCCGATCACCTGGGCCTCCTTCACGATGACCACCTGGTAGTTGGACATCATGGGGTAACGGCGGGCAGTGTCGATGATCGACCCTGTGTCGGTATCCTTGCCATAGATGATGGTTTGGTTGAATTCCTTGTCGGCTTCCGAAAGCACATTGTCGGCAATATAATCGGCGATGATGTCGATAAAATATTCTTCCTCGCCATGAAGAAAATATACCGGCTTGTAAATCTTGTTTTTAAGGTCGGTGAGGATATCGTGGAATTTCATATTCCGTCGCTGTCATCATTATAATCGAAATAGAGGTGCTTCACCGTAAGCCCTTTGTTGATGAGCATCTTGAGGGAACTTACCCCGATCTTCAGGTGGTTTTCGGTAAACTTTTCGGTAACCTCACTGTCGCTCTGCAGTGTCTTCACACCGCTGGAGATCATGGGCTGGTCGGACACCAGCAACAGGGCGCCGGAGGGGATCTCGTTATGGAATCCCACGATGAAGATGGTGGCCGTTTCCATGTCGATGGCCATGCTGCGGGTCTTCCTCAGGTGTTCCTTGAAATTATCATCGTATTCCCAAACCCTGCGGTTGGTGGTGTATACGGAACCTGTCCAGTAGTCGAGGCCAAAATCGCGTATGGTTGTGGATACGGCCTTCTGCAGGTTGAAGGCGGGCAGGGCAGGCACCGACTTGTGCATGTAGTCGTCGGAAGTTCCTTCACCCCTGATGGCGGCGATGGGGAGGATGAGGTCGCCAACCTCGTTCTTTTTCTTCAGGCCGCCGCACTTGCCCAGGAAGAGGACTGCCTTCGGCTGTACGGCACTGAGAAGGTCCATGATCGTAGCAGCATTGGCGCTGCCGATGCCGAAGTTGATGATGGTGATGTCGCCGGCCGTGGCACAGGGCATGGGCTTGTTGATCCCCCTGATCTCCACGTTGTTCCAGGCGGCGAAAAGCTCTACATATTTGGTGAAATTAGTCAGCAGGATGTGATGGCCGAAGTTTTCAAGTTTCTCTCCGGTGTACCTGGGCAACCAGTTCTGAACGATTTCTTCTTTTGTTTTCATGCCAGCTTGATTTTTAACAAAAGTAAGGCTTTTATACCACAAGCCCCGGCCGGCCGGGAACGAAAAACCTTCCACGAAAAAATATTTTTTAAAAAAAAGTGCGACATTTTTACATTTTCGGTATTAATAGATATGGGGTGGAAGGTTTTTCTTCCAGAGAGGTTCTTCGAACCTGTGGAAAACAAGATCCATGAAATAGCTGGATCCGTCGGGGCTTGTGTTCCTGAGGAGCCGGGCTTAATGGGTGGAAAGGCAGGCCTGGCCTGTTTCTTTGCCTACTATGCCGACTGGAGCGGGGACAGGCATGCCGATGCGCTGGCAGCAGAACTCCTTGGGCAGGCGCTCAACCCTGCTGCCGGCCGTTTTCCTTTTTACAGCCTTTCTGATGGGCTCGGCGGCGTCGCATGGCTGGTAGATTGCTTATCGGCCCAGGGGCTGATGCTTCATGATGCATCTTCGGTGTACAGCTGCCTCGACCCGGTACTGCATGATGCCATGATGGCGGAGATCAGGTCAGGGAATTACGATTTTCTTCATGGTGCCCTGGGCATTGCCCTGTATTTTCTCAGGAAGGCTGATGATCGTAATTACAGGGCCTGCCTCGCAGAACTGGTTGGTGAGCTTAAGAAGCTCGCCGAGCCCGATACAGGTGGAAGCCTGAAGTGGAAGTCGTTGCTCGAGCCGGAAACCGGCAGGCTGGGCTATAACCTGAGCCTTTCACACGGAATGGCATCCATCGTGATCATGCTGTGCAGGATATTATCGTCCGGCATTGCCACTGACGATTGCCTGAAAATGCTAGGTCCTTCGATAAGATATTTTGAACGGCAGCGGTTGGATCCCTCCATGTATCATTCATGCTTCCCCGCATGGGCAAAGGAAAGCATGGAAGAGCTCCATGCAAGTCGGCTGGCCTGGTGTTACGGGGATCCCGGTGTAGGCCTCGCTTATTTTGAAGCTGGGAAATTACTGCCCGACGATAAATGCCTGGCAAGTGGACTGGATATCCTGATGCGATCAGCCGCACGCAGGGACCCTGAAGACAATGGGGTGAGGGATGCAGGGATCTGCCATGGTGCCGGTGGCCTGGCGCTGTTTTATAACATCCTGTTCCAGAAAACCGGGTACAGGATATTCGCCGAAACCTCCCTGCACTGGCTTGACATATGCCTGAACATGGCCGTGCATGAGGATGGAATAGCAGGATATAAGGGCTGGTACCTGCCGGAATATGGTGGCTGGAAGAAAAATGCCGGACTGCTCGACGGGGCCGCCGGCATCGGGCTGGTCCTTCTGTCATTCATTAACGACAGATACCCCGGGTGGGCAGCCAGTTTGCTGTTGTAAAAACACATATGCACAAGGATCCGATAGAAATATCGTACAGTATCGCCGACACTTTTATGCTCAGGGTGCCACTGCTGACAGCAAATGTACTCAGGCAAATATCCCGGGCGGAAGATACCGGCAACCTGCTCAGGAAATACTATGGGAACCCCATCATAGGCAAAGCCCTTTTTCTTGCCTCACCCGACCTCTACAGTGCGGCCATGGACTGGCTCAGTGATCGTGGATCATATAAAGGGGATCACGAAAAGCTGAAAAATGCCTTATTGAAATACCTGATCAGGATGTCGTCGAGATGTACACCCTTCGGCATGTTCGCCGGCATCTGTACAGGTAGTTTCGACAACCTCACCAGGCTGGAGATCGGAGCCCCCGGCGAACATGATCTTCACGTAAGGCCCGATATGCAATTGCTCTGCAACCTGGCATCGGCAATACAGGAAATTCCGGTGATCCGCAATTTACTGAACTTCACGGGCAACAGCAGTCTCTACCGGATAGGCGACGAATACAGGTATATCGAATACTTTACCGACAGCGACGGGTTGAGGACATATCGCCTGCAGAGTACCCCCTGCACAGCAGAATTGACGGAAGTTGTTGAAAAAGCAAAAACACCGGTGAAGCTGAAATTGCTCATTGATGCCATTTCAAAAAACGGCATCACCAAATCGGCGGCCGAAGAATATTTGAACCTGCTCATCGACAATCAGATCCTGGTCTCGGAGCTTGAGCCCCCCGTGAGCGGTATTGATTTCTCCGAAAAGCTGCTTGACACGACAAAGCTCATCGACGACAACGAATTTGTTCGTCGGGCAGAGAGGATTGTGAGTGGCCTGCGTGATGCCGGATCAGGGAACCCGCAAATGCACATAGACCATTTCATCTCCACGGCCGCGCAAATAGATGAACTTGGCATCCAGTTTTCAAAGGCCAACATGCTACAGGCAGATATGCAAATCAAATGCCACCACTGCACCCTTTCCCATGATATCCAAACTGATTTGACCAGTTCCAGACCATTGCTGATGAGGCTCCCATCGCCAGCGCGTGCT
>CAZHYA010000098.1:5035-7608 GCA_964536525.1 uncultured Bacteroidales bacterium
CAGCAGGTTCAGGGACAATTTTTTGCGTCGTTATGATGGAGCGGAAGTCCCACTGAACATCGCCCTGGATGCGGAGGCTGGTATCGGCTACCTGCCTGATGATGTGAGTGCAAACGCTTCTGCCTTACTCCAAGGGCTGAAGCTTACCCCGGGAGGCGACCCGATGTTTACTGTCGGCTGGACTGACGTGGACCGCATGCTACTCAGAAAAATGCAGCTTGCACTCATGACCGGTAAGGAGACAATACGGCTTCAGGATGAAGATCTTCTGTCACTGCCCGAACCGGGGCATAATTTTCCGTTGAGTTTTTCTGTCATGGCCAGGATTGGCGGTATGAAGGATGAAGGCGGCGAAAAGCCGCTTATTCAGCTCGTATCCTGCGGAGGGGTGAGCGCTGCCAACCTTGCCGGGCGGTTTTGCACATACGACGACAGCTTATGTTCTTCCGTTCGAAAGATCAACGGGATTGAACAGTCGATTATGGGTGACGTGATCCTTGCCGAAATCGTCCACCTGCCACAGCAGCGTACAGGCAATATCCTCATGCGGCCGGTGATGAGGCCCTATGAGATCCCTTTCCTTGCAAGTCCGGGAGTGGCCCATGAGTATTGCATCCCGTTGGCTGACCTGCTGGTCTCGGTAAGGAGAAATAAAATAATGCTGCGATCCGAAAAACTCAATAGGCATATTGCCCCCAGGATGTCGAATGCCCACAACTTCTCTGCCGGTTCGCTGGCAGTTTACAGGTTTTTATGCGACCTGCAGTCGCAGGAGATGGCCACAGCCATGGGATTTTCATGGGGAGCTATTGAAAATGATGCTGTTTTCCTGCCACGGGTCACCTTCAGGAATTTCATCCTTCATCCGGCAACATGGAACCTGGGCCGCAGCGAGACAGATATTTTTACCAAAGCAACAAACGACCGCCTTAGGATCATGGCGATCGATCAGTTGAGGAGCAATTATCATGTTCCGCGGTATGTTGCGCTGTCGCAATATGATAACGAGCTTTGGCTCGACCTGCAAAATGCAGCCTGCCTGAGCTTGCTGCAGGCTGAGTTGAAAAGCGGCCGGCCACTCCGGCTGCAGGAATACCTGTTCGATCCCGGCCACTTATGGGTGAAAGGCCGGGATGGCGGGCATACCAACGAATTTGTTTTCTTTTTCCATCAAACCCTGCCTGGATAAATGGTGCAAAAACAGATCCATATACCCGGAGAGGAATGGTTCTACCTGAAGATCTATTCCGGTCAAAGAACCGCCGATGGTATCCTGAAAAACATTATAAGGCCGTTTTCCGAAGGCCTGCTGGCGGAAGGTCTGGCCGGCATGTGGTTTTTTATCCGCTATTACGACCCTGACTTCCATATCCGATACAGGGTGCGCTTACGAAATAAAGGATCCTGCGATCCTTTGCTCAACGCATTTCAGGCTTCATTGCAGCCTGTGCTCGGCCAGGGCATGGTGTGGAAGGTGGAGATGTCCACGTACCGGCGGGAGATTGAACGCTATGGCCTCCGATCAATGGAATATGCTGAGCAGTTATTCTTTTACGACAGCCAGGCATGCCTCGAATCGATCATGGATGTTACCCCTGAAGCTGATGAAAATTTGCGATGGATGTTCGCCCTGGCTTCGGCCGACAGGTATCTGTCGGATTTTGGTTATGAACTGAACGATAAGAAGGAGCTGATGCTGAGATTGAGCAGGAGTTTTGGAGAAGAGTTCGGGAAAGACAGGTATCTGGCCAGGCAACTTTCCGACAGGTACAGAATGCACCGGCAACATATTGCGGAAGTCATCGAAAGGCGCGAAAAGGCATGGCTTTGCCGCATACTTGACCGGCGGTCGCTGGTCAACAGGCAGTATATCGAAAAGGTCGACGCACTGTATCACAAAGGGGAGATGGAAATTGTCAGGGATGATCTGGTGGCGAGCCTCATCCACATGTCGATGAACCGGATCTTCGCGAATAACGGCAGGCTCCACGAGATGGTGATCTACGACCTGCTTTTCAGGCATTATAAGTCGGCCCTTGCCAGGGAGGGCAAGGCTGAGGGCTGATCCGGATGCAACCACCTCACCGACTCATCTTTTTTTCGATCATCTCACTATTCAAATCTCATGTAACCATTTTCGCCCGAACAAGTATAAACATCATTACAGTATACTGTTTTATGGCTAAGTTCCCTTTCTATAAACAGCTTGATGCGATGGACTGTGGTCCCAGTTGCCTTCGCATGATCGCGAAGCATTACGGGCGCAGCTATTCCGTGCAGACCCTGCGCGAGCGGAGCCACATCACCCGTGAAGGGGTGTCGCTTCTTGGCACCAGCGATGCGGCCGAATCCATCGGCTTCCGCACCATGGGCGTCCGCATAGGGCTTGAGCAACTGGCCAAGGAATCGCCATTGCCATGCATCGCACACTGGAAGCAAAATCACTTCGTGGTCATTTACAGGATCACCAAAAAACATGTGCATGTGGCCGACCCTGCACATGGCCTGATCAGGTACACCCGTGAGGAATTTATGGCGCAGTGGGCCAGCACCAAAACCGAAGGCGAGCCCCA
>CAZHYA010000098.1:7618-8037 GCA_964536525.1 uncultured Bacteroidales bacterium
GCGTTTCCTGGTCGCCGATCATCCACGTCACCGCGGGCCAGGCCGGCGCCGCGCCCCAGGGCATCTGCCTGCTGCTGGAGCCCACCCCCGATTTTTACAGCCAGGAAGGCGAGTCGAGGGACAAGAAGACCTTCAGGTTCCTTTTCTCTTACCTTAAGCCCTATGGGCGTTTCATCACGCAACTGATTATGGGGATGGTGCTGGGAGCGCTTCTGCAGCTCATCTTCCCCTTCCTCACCCAGGCCATCGTCGACATCGGTATTGCCAACCAGGATCTGGGCTTTATCACCCTCATCCTGATCGCCCAGCTGGTGCTGTTCATCAGCCAGGCTTCGGTGGAGTTCATCAGGAGCTGGATACTGTTGCACATCAGCACCCGGGTCAACATTTCGCTGATCTCCGACTTCCTCATCAAGCTC
>CAZHYA010000099.1:0-8020 GCA_964536525.1 uncultured Bacteroidales bacterium
AAAAATGATCCTACTCCAATTAGCTACGGATTAAATACTAAAGTTGTAAAAGAAACCGGGGAGCTGAACCGCGTGCTCGGCGGCGGGCTGGTGCCGGGATCGCTGGTGCTCATCGGCGGTGAGCCGGGCATCGGGAAGTCGACCCTGATGCTGCAGGTGGCTTTGCGCTTCGACGATAAAAAGGTATTGTATGTGACCGGTGAGGAGAGCGACCAGCAGATCAGGATGCGTGCCGACCGCCTGGGCGGCGGCAACCCCGAATGCCTGGTCCTGACCGAGACCAACACGCAGAACATCTTCAGGTTCCTCGAAGAGATGAAGCCGGGCGTGCTGGTGATCGATTCCATCCAGACGCTGTATACCGACCGCATCGATTCTTCGCCGGGCAGCATCTCGCAGGTGCGCGAGTGCGCCGCCGAATTGCAGCGTTACGCCAAGCTCACGGCCACCCCGGTGATCCTCATCGGGCATATCACCAAGGACGGCATGCTGGCGGGGCCGAAGGTGCTGGAACATATGGTCGACACCGTGCTGCAGTTCGAGGGCGACAGGAATTATGAATACCGCATCCTGCGGTCGGTGAAGAACCGTTACGGCTCAACCTCCGAGCTGGGCATCTTTGAGATGACCGGCAAGGGCCTGCGCGAGATCACCAACCCTTCGGAGATCCTCATCTCGCAGCGCGACGAGCAGCTCAGCGGCCTGGCCGTGGCGGCCACCATCGAGGGGCAGCGCCCCATGCTGGTGGAAACGCAGGCGCTCGTGGGCTCGGCAGCCTATGGCACCCCGCAGCGCTCGGCCACGGGTTTTGATGCCAGGAGGCTCAACATGCTGCTGGCCGTGCTCGAGAAAAGGGCCGGCTTCAGGCTGGGGGTGAAAGACGTGTTCCTCAACATTGCCGGGGGCATCAGGGTCGACGATCCAGCCATCGACCTGGCCATCATCAGCTCCGTGCTCTCCTCGAATGCCGACATCCCCATATCGCAACATTACTGCTTTGCCGGCGAGGTGGGCCTCTCGGGCGAGATCCGCTCGGTGAACAGGATCGAGCAAAGGGTGGCCGAAGCCGACAAGATGGGATTCGAAAAGATCTTCATTTCCTCTTACGCCCGAAAAGCCATCGACCCGAAAAAATACCAGGCCGGGATCGTCTTCGTCAGGAAGATCGAAGACCTGGTACGGGAGGTTTTTGGCTGAGCCGGGAGGCCTGACGCCCGAAACCCGACGCCCGACGCCTGACGCCCAACGCCTAACGCCTAACGCCTATCGCCCATCGCCCATCGCCCATCGCCTAACGCCTATTCTTCTATTTCCACCACGATCGGGCAGTGGTCCGAATGCCGGGCTTCGGGGAGGATGAGGGCGCGGCGGAGTTGTTGTTCCAGCGGGAGGCTGGCCATGTGGTAATCGATGCGCCAGCCCAGGTTCTTTGCCCTGGCATTGGCACGGAAACTCCACCAGGTATATTGATGGGGCTCATCGTTGAAATACCTGAAAGTGTCGATAAAGCCGCTGTCGATGAAGTTCCCGATCCATTCCCGCTCTTCGGGCAGGAAGCCCGAGCTGGTGGCATTACGCACCGGGTCGTGGATGTCGATAGGCCGGTGACAGATGTTGTAGTCGCCCGAAAGGATCAGCTTTGGCCTTTCCTTCTTCAACTCATCGATGTATGCCCGGAAGTCGTCGAGCCACATCATCTTGAAGGCCTGGCGCTCGTCGCCGCTCGAGCCCGAAGGGTGGTAGATGCTGGCCACACTGAGCTCGCCGAAGTCGGCCCGGATGAACCGGCCCTCATCATCGTACTTCCTGATGCCCATGCCGTATTCCACGTGGTCGGGGGTTTGACGGGTGAACAGGGCAACGCCGCTGTAGCCTTTCTTCTCCGCCGGGAACCAATAGGTGCTGTAACCCAGGGCTTCGATATCGAGCACCGGCACCTGCTCGGGCCTGGCCTTGATCTCCTGCAGGCATACGATGTCGGCATCTGCAGCGGCAAGCCATTCGAGGAGCCCCTTGCCGATGGCAGCCCTTATGCCGTTCACATTATAAGAGATGATCTTTTTCATTGGAGGCGAAGGTACGAAATTGAGAAGTACGGTCGGAAACAGTGTTGGCAAAACCGCATCGGCAGGTGCCAGGATCTGTTGCCTGCCCGTGACCCGTTCCGGGGGCCTGCACAGGTATTGTCAATCATTAAAATTGATGTATATTCGCGTGCGTTAAGGGTTTGAAATGAGAAAAGTATCAGTGTTGAAGCGTTTCCTGATCTGGCGGATCAAGCACATGAGCCAGCGCAATTTCATCATGATCCTCAGCGTGGTGATCGGGGTGCTGGCGGGTCTTGGTGCCGTGATCATCAAGAACGGGGTCCATCTTATCAAGAGCCTGCTGACCAGCAATTCCGTGGTCGACTACCAGAACTACCTGTTTTTTGGCCTGCCGGCGATAGGCATCCTCATTGCGGTGGTCTATGTACGCTTCATCCTCAGGCAGCATGTCGGCCACGGCATCCCCAGCGTGCTGTTTGCCATCTCCAAGTCGCACGGGGTGATCAAGCGGCATAACATGTTCTCGTCGATCGTTACCAGCGTGTTCACCGTGGGGTTCGGGGGCTCGGTCGGGCTTGAAGGCCCGACAGTGGCCACGGGGGCTGCCATTGGCTCCAACATTGGACAGCTGTTCAGGCTCAACTACAAGCAGATCACACTGCTTCTGGGCCTTGCCAGCGCCGCCGCCATGTCGGCCATCTTCAAATCGCCCATCGCCGCTGTGGTGTTTGCCATTGAGGTGATCATGATCGACCTTACCATGGCCTCACTGATACCGCTGCTTATCGCATCGGTCACCGGGGTGCTCACCTCCTATTTCTTCCTGGGACAGGCGGTGATGTACCCATTCGAGATAGGGGTGGGCTTCACGCTGAAGGATATTCCTTATTATATCCTTCTCGGCCTGCTGGCCGGACTGGTTTCGGTTTACTTCACCAAGATGTACATCTTTGTGGAGGCCACCTTTTCCAGGATTAAAAGGTGGTACGTGAAATGGATCACGGGGGGGATCATCCTGGGTGTGCTCATCTTCTTATTCCCCAGCCTCTACGGTGAAGGCTACGATGCCGTGAACGCCTGCCTGCAGGGCGATTACAGCCCGTTGTTCAACAACAGCCTTTTTTACGGACTTAAGGACGAGATCATCATGGTGTTCGTCCTCTTCCTGATGATCCTCTTCCTGAAGGCCATCGCCACATCGGTCACCTTCGGGGCAGGGGGGGTAGGTGGCATTTTTGCTCCTACACTGTTTATGGGAGCATACACCGGACTGTTTTTCTCAACTTTTCTGAAGTATCTCGGTATTGGCCATCTGAATCCGAGCAATTTCGCCCTGGTGGGGATGGGCGGGCTCATTGCAGGGGTCTTGCACGCACCCCTCACGGCCGTCTTCCTTATCGCGGAGATCACCTCGGGGTACCAGCTTTTTGTGCCGCTGATGGTCACGGCAACGATCTCCTATGCCACCATCCGGATATTCGTAAAGAATTCGGTATACACGCACCAACTTGCACGCAGGGGTGAGCTCATCACCCATCACAAGGATAAGGCCATCCTCAGCATGATGAAGGTCGGTAAGCTTATCGAGAAGGACTTCAGGACCGTATCGCCCGATGATAAACTGGGCGACCTGGTCAAAGTGATCGCCAGCTCGAAACGCAACATCTACCCCGTGATCGATGACCAGGGAACTTTCTGCGGTATCATCGTGCTCGACGATATCCGCAACATCATGTTCAGGCCGGAGCTATACAACGAACGCACTGCCAGCAGCCTGATGTTTATGCCGGGAACTTCGGTCGACCCTGATGAATCGATGGAAGATGTTGCCCTTAAGTTCCAGGAAACACGCAACTACAACCTGCCGGTGATCAAGGATGGGAAATACATAGGCTTCGTGTCGCGTGCCAACGTATTTTCGGAGTACAGGAAGCTGCTGCGCGATTTCAGCGACGAATAGGTATAAAAAGAGGCTGTCTCAAAAGTCTTCGGGAAACTTTGTGTTGAACTTTGTGGTCTTCGTGGTTATTTTTAACTTCTTCTTGAACCACAAAGGGGCACAAAGGACCCTCAATGGCCCCCAAAGTAATTCAAACGGTATAATTTCCAACTTTTAACTTTTGAGACAGCCTCGACATATCCGTTAAAGTATCAGATCTGTTTCTTTGCCAGGTAGAAATCCACCATCTCGTAATCGCTCTTTTCCCTTTCTTCCATCTCATCCACGGTCTTGGGCGGGGGAACGATTGCCTTATCGCCCGGCCTCCAGTTCAACGGAAGGGCAACCTTGTGCTTGTCGGAAGCCTGCAGGGCATGCAATACACGGTAGATCTCATCCATGTTCCTGCCCACATTGAGCGGATAGTACATGATCAGCCTGATCTTTCCGGCAGGGTCAATGAAAAATACGGCCCTCACGGCAGCAGTTTCGCTTTCGCCCGGCTGCAACATGCCATAGAGTTTCGAAACCTTCATGTCGATATCGGCGATGATGGGGAACCTCATCAGGATGCCCATGTTCTTCTTCACATTGTTCACCCATGCCACGTGCGAATGGATGCTGTCGATGCTGAGCCCTATAAGTTTGGTATTCAGTTTTTTGAAGTTTTCTTCTTCGACTGCAAAACCCGACATTTCGGTGGTGCACACGGGGGTGAAATCGGCGGGGTGGGAAAACAGGATTACCCAGCTATCCTTGATGTACTCTGAAAATTTGATCATGCCGGTGGTGGTCATGGCTGTAAAATCCGGTGCCATGTCGCCTATCCTCGGCATCTGTAAAATTTCTTGATTTTCCATAGAATTAATTTTTATAGGTTTTAATGTTTTTGCAAAGGTACCCCCTTGCACAACATTTGTCAAATCAATAATTTTGATATTTATATAGATAAATTCTATATTTGCGGCATGATCACACTGGTACAACTGGAATATATCGTTGCCGTCGACAACTACCGGCATTTCGCCACGGCTGCGGAAAAATGTTTTGTGACCCAGCCCACCTTGAGCATGCAGGTCAAGAAGCTTGAAGAGGACCTGGGCGTTCAGACCGTCGACCGTTCAAGGCAACCTGTCATCCCCACCGATATCGGGAAAGAGATCATCGGGCAGGCGAGGGAAGTACTTCGGGATGCGGGGCTGATCGAAGACATTGTAAGGCGTTTCAGGTCGGAGGTGAGCGGGGAACTCCGCCTGGGAATCATCCCCACCCTGGGGCCTTTCCTGTTACCGCTGTTCGTGGGGAACTTCGCCAGGAAATATCCTGCCGTCGACCTGTGGGTTGCGGAACTGGTTACCGAAGAGATCATCGAGAAGCTCAGGAACGAGCAACTCGATGCCGGCATCTTTGTCACACCGGTGCACGACCGCTCCGTCATCGAAGAACCCTTATTTTATGAGGAGATGCTCATTTATGCCAACCCGCGCCATGCACTGCTGAGAAAGGCCGGGATACAGGTGAGGGACATGGACAGCCCCGACATATGGCTGCTCAACGACGGGCATTGCTTCAGGCACCAGGTGGTGAACCTGTGCTCGCTGAGTGGCGAACGGGGCAGGGAATTGCCCTTCCAACTGGAAGGAGGATCACTGGAGACGCTGGTCAGGCTTATCGACCGGGAGGGAGGCTTCACCCTCATCCCCGAGCTGGCCGAGCTTCATTTCCCTGAAGAAAAGCGGTCGCAGGTGCAGCATTTCAGCGACATGACACCACTGCGCGAAGTGAGCCTGGTGTATTCGCGACATTTTGCCAAACGGAATATTCTCGAAGCTTTAAAGCAACAACTGTTGAAAGATATTCCTGAACACATGCTGAATGCGGGCAGGGGAGAGATCGTTGAATGGAAGTGATGGGTGCTGGACTGAAATGAACAGGCTGCGGGATCCTAGAATAGGGAGAACCGTACGTAGCGTTTCGGGTTGAGGCGGATATCCTCCATCAGCAGCTGCAGCTGGTCGGCCGATTTCTGAAGGTCCCTGTAAAGCTTGTCATCGTTGATGAGCATCCCTATCGTGCCCTCTCCCCTGTTGATCTTATCGGCAATTTCTGCTACATCGCCCACCACGCGGTTGATGTTGGAAAAGGTTTGCGGGATCTCTGCCCGGGCGAGCGAATCCGACAGTGTGGAGAAGTTTGTCAGGATGTTATCAATATTCTCTTTGTTTTCACTGATCGTGCCGGTGATGGTTTCGAGGTTTTGCATGATCTCTCCCAGCCTGGTCTTTTCGGCGGCAACCATCTGGTCGAGGTTATAGGAGGCGCTTTCGAGGTTCCTGAAGGTTTCCTCTATGCTGGCAAGGCTGCTGGTCAGGTTTTGCTTGGCTTTCTCGTTGAAGATCTCCTTGATCACGGTAACCACGGAGTCGATGGAGAGGATCAGTTCTTCAGCCTTGGCTTTCAACGGCTGGATCTGCTGGTTCACCGCCTCTTTAAGGCTGGCTTCAACATTGGTGGCCAGGGTGTCGCCATCCATCACGAAAGCGGTATCGTTGCCCAGCTGCAGGTTAATGGCTTTCGACCCCATAAGATCGGAACTGTAGATGAGGGCAATGGAGTTTTTTGGAATGGGGATCTGCGATTCGATCGTGATCTTAACAATAATGTCACCGGAGAAGTCGGGGTCGAAATAGATGTCGGAAACCTGCCCCACCTTCAGGCCATTGATCAAAACCGGGTTTGCCTTGGATAAACCGCTCACGCGATCATAAACGGCATACAGCATCCGCTGGTCTTTCAGGAGGTTAAAGCCCTTCAGATAGTTAAACCCCCAGATAAAAAGTGCCAGTGCGGCAATAAAAACAAGCCCGATACTGATCTCTCTTTTGTACTTCAAAACATTTGGGTTTAACACAAAGTTAAAATATTTTGCATTGAAATGTACTTTTGGAACGAATAATTTATCATTATTGACATCCCGGGTTTCTGATTATGCAATTATTGCCCCGTTAACCTCCGGGCTTCATCTATCTCAATCCTCTCCCCGTTTTTGAATGCCACGATGAATGCATCGCGGTATTTCTTCTGTATCCTGAGCTGGTTTTGTATCCTGATGGCTTCGGCATATGAGGTTTCATCGCCTGAAGTGTATTTGTACATCCCGTTGTGCCGATATACCTTAACATTTTCCACATCCCTGAACCTGTCGGCGCCCTTGTCTTTTGAGGAGGAGGCAAACTGTACCCTGAACCGGATATCATGTCCGGGATCTGCCTTCCAGGCATTTTCCTTTAAATTTGTCTTTGCCCTGTTCTCCGGGTCTTCCACCATGATCTTGTATTCCTTGAAGGCACGGTAAATTGCGGAGGCAATATAGCTTTGCCCGTTGTCCGACATCAGGTATTTCTCATCATCGGGGTTCGACAGGAAGCCCGCCTCTACGAGGATGCCGGGCATGGCCGTCTTGTACAGCACCCAGAACCCTGCCTGCCATACCCCGCGGTCTTTCAGTTTGGCACGCTCCCTGAACTGGTCCTGCACCTTCGAGGCCAGCAGCAGGCTGCTTTCGAGGTATGCGTTCTGGAAAAGGGTGAGGGTGATATAGTCCTCATCGCGGCTGGGGTCGAAGCCGTCGTACATGTCGGCATAGTCTTCCTCCTTGAGGATGGCGGCATTCTCCAGCTTGGCCACCTCCAGGTTGGCCTGGCTCTTGTGGAGCCCCATCACATAGGTCTCCGTGCCGTATGGCTTCGGCGAGTTGTTGGCATTACAGTGTATGGAGATGAACAGGTCGGCTTCATTCTCGTTGGCGATCTGCGCCCGGCGGTGCAGCTCAACGAATACATCGGTGGTGCGGGTGTAGATCACCTCAACCTCCGGGATGTTCTTCCTGATGTAATCGCCGGTCTTCAGGGCGATGGCGAGGGCGATGTCCTTTTCACGCGAATGCTTGCCCAAAGCCCCCGGGTCCCTGCCCCCGTGCCCGGCATCGATCACCACCTTGGTGCTCACCACGAACAGGAACGTATGTCCATCG
>CAZHYA010000100.1:0-1645 GCA_964536525.1 uncultured Bacteroidales bacterium
CGCGGTATACAGAAAGATCGATCCGTCCGCTATTTCCCTGATCCCTTCGTAGGGTGATACTGCATGCCCGGGACTGACCGCTGACCGGCCGCCGCCGCCTGTCCTGGCCTGGAGCAGGTTGGGACCGATCAGGGCAATGCTGCTGATGCTGTCGTGGTCGAGGGGCAGCAAGCCCCCGTGATTCTTGAGCAATACGATACTTTTGAGTGCAGCTTCGAGGGCCAGTTCCGGATGTGAGGGGGGCTCGAGCAGCACGGGGTCTGTCTGATGGTCCATCATCCCTGAAGCCAGGCGGATCCAGAGCAGCCTGCGCAGCTGTTCGTCAATGCGTCCCATATCCATGGTGTCGCTGCCGGCCTCTTCCGTCGACTGAACATCAAGCGGATCCTTTAAGAATACCCCGTTGAAATTCCATTCTGTTACGGCGATCCCCGCTGTTACATTTTCCAGCTGCGGTAACCGTTTGCCGTTAAGCAGGTGCGGTGCCCACATGATGGCTTCAACGCCTGCTTCTTCCACCGCAGCCCTGAAGGCAGGCATATAGACCTCCCGCAGGGTGCGTTCATCCGCCAGCACGTTAAGTTCTTTTCCACCCCATTCCTGGTTCTGTGCCATGAGATCCCTGACGCAGGCGATCACATCATTGCGATGTACTCCCCTGATGAAAGACACGGCCATGCGGGAGGCCAGGAAGGGGTCTTCGCCGAAACTTTCGAAATTGGTGCCGGAAAGGGGATTACGAAAGATGTTTACGTTGGGTGCCAGCAGCATGTTCATGCCCTTGGCAACGGCCTCCAGGGCGATGGCTTCGCCAACCTGTTTCACCAGCAGGGTATCCCAGCTGGCAGCCAGTGCCAGGGGAACGGGAAAAGCTGTGGCAGTGCCCTGCCTGATGCCCGCAGGCCCGTCGGTCATATACAGTGGAGGGACTCCCAGGCGCTGCACGCCGCCGGATCCGTAACCATCGAACCTCAGCAATTCAAGCTTCTCCCCGGTGCTCATCCTGCCCAGGAGTTCATTCACCCTTTCGTCCATCGGTCTTGACGGGTCGAGGTATGGCTCCTGCCCTCTGGCCAATGGCACGAAAACGAGAGATAAGAAATATATTGAGAGGGATAAAAACGCAAATCTGATCATATCTTAAAGTATTATTCCCGGGATCCCGGTCCGCCGCCGTAAAAATAATGTTTTTAACCCATCGAAAGGATGTCAGGGAGCCAGGGAAGTGCATTTTCGTCGGCTGAGGGTACAGTATTGCGCCACCAGCATGCCAAGCAACATGAGGCCGCAGCCCAGCAGCTCCCGCATGCCAAGCTGTTCATGCAGGATCAGCCAGCCGCCGAGGGCGGCAAACACAGCCTCCAGGCTGAGGATGACCGCTGCATGTGCAGGAGGTGCATTCTTCTGAGCGATCACCTGCAGGGTATAGGCGATGCCCACGGAGACCACACCGCCATAGAGGATGGGTACCGCAGCCTTCAGTATGCTGTCGAGGGCGATGGTCTCAGCGAATAGCGCGACCAGGATGCTGAGCACGGTGCATACCGCATACTGCAGGAAGGCCAGTTTCAGGGCATCCACCTTCGGTGCCAGCACATCGATCACCAATACGTGCACTGCCCAGAAGAAAGCCCCGATGAGCACC
>CAZHYA010000100.1:1655-8016 GCA_964536525.1 uncultured Bacteroidales bacterium
GGAAGTACATGCCAAAGGCGGCCAGGGCCACTGCGATCCATACTGTAAAGTGGGGGTATTGCTTCCTGAACAGCCCCAGCAGGGGGACGATCACCACGTAAAGGCCGGTGATGAATCCTGCATTCCCTGCATTGGTAAAAACCAGGCCATACTGCTGCAGGCTGGCCCCGCCGAACAGCACCAGCCCGAGCAGCAGCCCCCCTCTGAGCAGGTACCTTGTCCCGGCCGCCGGAGCAGGGACTGAAGGATGTTTCCGCCTTGAATAATAGATGAAGGGGATGATCACAAGGGCGCCCAGGGCAAAACGTATGCCGTTGAAGAGAAAAGGCCCGACATCCTTCATCCCCTCCCGCTGGGCCACGAAGGCAAGGCCCCAGACCAGTGAAGTTAGCAGAAGCAGACTGTCGGAACGCAGCGTAGAAGTTCTCATCAGGGCTTTCCCTCTATATTTTTGTCCCTTTCTTTCTCCATTTTCCTTTTCCCTTTCCCATTTTCCTTACTCAACAACGATCTCGTCCACGAACACCCAGCTCGGGTTCCCGGCACCGGGATGCCAGTCGGGACAGGGGCCCGGGTTTTTTGCCCTGACCTTGATATACCTCGCTGTAAGGCCGGAAAAGCTCCGGTTGAAATTCTTGATCATGGCTTCCTTTTCCTCCATGGGCACGCTGTTGATGAATTCACCAACGCTTTTGAAATCGCTTCCTGCTTCGCTGTCCGACACCAGGAAGCTCACCGTCGAAGGCAGGAAGATCCAGCTGGTCATGTTTTGCAGGAAGCCGACGCTGATTGATTGTATCGGCATGATATTTCCCATGTCGATCACCACCTCGAAGTCGACACCGCTGAAGCCCTGCCAGTTGCCATCGTTATAGTATACCGATCCGCGTATGCCGTTCACCAGCCCGAAGTCGCCCCCGGCGTCATATTTTTCGCTGTAACTTTCCTTGTAATAGAAAGGTTTTCCAACCGCCTTGTGCAGCGTTACTTCTTTGGATGAGACTTTCCCCCTGGGGCTTCCGTCTTTAAAGATGCCGGCCTTGATCACAGCGGTATTTTCAAGCAGGAAAAGGGTATCGTAAACCGCAGCTTCCGGGCCGGGGTCATTACCGTCGAGGGTGTAACGTATTTCAGCATCCGGGATATCAGTCGACATGCGGATCATCACCCCCCCTGCATCCCGGTTGTATTCAGGCATGATCTCTACCGAAAATATCGCATCACAGTAATTCACATTCATGATGGGCAGCCTCAGGAAGTGCTGTTCCAGCTTACGGACAAAACGTTCCCAGTCGATGCGATCACTCCGGGTCCATGCCACCTCAGCCAGTGCCACCATGCGCGGCACGGCCATATACTCAGCGTATTCGGATGTAGGGATATACTCTGTCCACAGGTTACCCTGTACCCCGATAATATGTTTCTTTTCTGCCTCGTTCAGCTCTTCCGGAACGGGATCATAGTGGTACACCTCTTTCAGGGTGGTGAGTCCGCCGATGGCCTTTGGCTGTGTGGCCGGGTCGGCCTGGTAGTGGTCGAAATAGCAATGGTCGTTGGGGGTCATCACCACATCGTGTCCCATTTCCGCCGCTTCGATGCCACCCTTTTCACCCCTCCACGACATCACCGTGGCGCCGGGTGCCAATCCTCCCTCGAGGATCTCATCCCAGCCGATGAGCTTGCGTCCGTGCTCATTCAGAAATCCCTCCATGCGCCTGATGAACCAGCTCTGGAGTTCAGCTTCATCGGCAAGACCCTCTTTCCTGATCCTTGCCTGGCACTTCGGGCATTGCTCCCACCGTGTTTTGGGCACCTCATCGCCCCCGATATGGATATATTCGCCCGGGAAGAGGTCCATCACCTCCAGCAGGACATCTTCAAGAAATCCGAAAGTCTTCTCGTTGCCTGCACAATACACATCCTCCTTTACGCCCCAAAGGGTAGCCACCTCGAAAGGCCCGCCGGTACATGACAGTTCAGGGTAGGCTGCCAGTGCAGCCACGCTGTGCCCGGGCATCTCAATCTCCGGTACGATGGTGATGTGCCTGGCCGCGGCATAATCCACGATCTCCCGGATATCTTCCCGGGTATAATACCCACCGTAAACCGTTCCGTCGGGTTCGGTCCTCCAGGCTGCCACCCTGGTAAGTTCGGGGTATTTTTTTATCTCTATGCGCCAGCCCTGGTCTTCGGTCAGGTGCCAGTGGAATACATTCATCTTGTACATGGCCATGAGGTCGAGGTACTTCTTGATGAATTCCTTCGGGAAGAAGTGCCTGCCCACGTCGAGGTGCATACCCCGCCATTTAAAGCGCGGGTAATCATGGATATATACGGCCGGCAGTTCAAGGTCGATATCTTCTGCAGGCACCCCGCTCATCACATCGGGAGGAAGGAGCTGCAGCAATGTCTGCACACCATTGAAAAGCCCGGTGACAGTCCTGGCCTGCAGCACCACGGAGCTCCCCCCCTGTATCCTGAGTTCGTAGGTTTCTTCACCCCAGGCGGTATCCGCGTTGAAGGTGGTGATGACGATGTCGCCGGAGAAGCTGGTCACCTCCTCATCATCGACAAGGTTCAGCCTGTAGCCTGCCGAGCGTTCGATATAGTCGTTGAAGTATTCGCATACCGCCACCACGATATCATTCTCTTTCTGTGTGATGATGCGGGTATCTTCACCGATGGTGAATGATCCCGGCATGACGTGGGCATTGACCGGCTGCGGGATGATGTTGATATCGCTGGGTGAAGGTGGCCTGCAGCCCGTCAGTATTGCCATGGCGGCAATGACCCAGAAAAAATATTTCAATTTCATGTCGCTATTGTTTTATATGATGGTCGCTGTTGATCAGTTCAAAGCTTCCCTCCCGGAAGAGGGCATAGTTGAACCCTTCGTGGATGGCGTAGGCGCCCGTCTCCCCTGCCCTGTTCACCGCCAGGTAGCCGATCTGGTATTCTTCATATCGGGGGATCTTTCTGGCGATCCTCCTGATGCCTTCCTCGCAGGCCTCCTGGGGTGTATATCCGTTACGCATGAGCTCCACCAGCAGGAAAGCGCCGAGGGTCTTCATCACCAGCTCACCCAGGCCCGTGGCCGTGGCTGCGCCCACCTCGTCATCGACGTACAGGCCGGCGCCGATCACAGGCGAGTCGCCCACCCTGCCGTGCATCTTGAATCCCAAACCCGAGGTGGTACAGGCTCCTGCGATATGTTTATTGCTGTCGATGGCGAGCATGCCGATGGTATCATGGTTTTCGATGTTGATGACCGGCTTGTATTGTTCTTCCGCCAGCCACTCCTCCCATGCTTTCTTTGCTTTTTCGGTGAGCAGGTCCTGTTTCTTAAACCCGTTTTCCAGTGCAAACTGCAGGGCGCCTTCGCCGGAGAGCATCACATGGGGAGTCTTCTCCATCACCATGCGGGCCACCGAAATGGGGTGCATGATATGTTCAAGGAAGGTCACCGATCCGCAATCGCCATTCCCTTTCATGATGGCAGCATCGAGGGTGACATGTCCGTCGCGGTCGGGCAGTCCGCCATAGCCCACGCTGAGGTTGTCGGGGTCGGCCTCCGGTACGCGCACGCCCTGCTCCACGGCATCGAGGGCGCTGCCGCCACTGCCGAGCACCTTCCAGGCCGCCTCGTTGGCTTCATAGCCATGGTTCCAGGTAGAGATGATCATGGGAATATTTCCGGGTACCGGAACGGGACGGGCCGCGGCACCGGCTTTCTCAAGCCATGCAGGGATCGTCAGCGCCCCTGCGGCTGCCAGGGCGGAACGTGAAATGAACTGTCGTCGGGTCGGTTTCATGATAATGGGTTCAGGGTGCTGTTTACTGGTTGCTGGCTCGTAATACCTTGTATTTCAGAGTTCAAAGCTCAAAGTTCAGAGTTCAGATTTCCGTCTGTAGCCTCTCCATCCGTAGAACGCAATATAGGCATAGCATATTACAGGCACGAAGAATGAGGTATGCACCCCGTAGGCGTCGGCAGCCATGCCCTGGAATACGGGGACGATGGCCCCGCCCAGGATCATCATCACCAGCAGGCTGGAGCCCTGGCTCTTGAACCTGCCCAACCCCTCGATGGCCAGCGTAAAGATGTTCGACCACATGATGGAATTGAAAAGCCCGATGCCGATCACCGACCACATGGCTACCTGTCCCTTGCTGAGCAAGGCAGTGATCAGCATGCCGATAGCCACAATGGCAAAGATCAGCAGGGTGCGGTTTGGCAGGGATCTTCCGAAGAGGAAGGCCACATAGTTCATCAACATGATCAATCCGAAGATGGAGATCTCGCGTAAGCCGGTAAAGTGGGCCGCGAAGAATCCGGTATGGGTGAATACCCCGTACAGCTGCAGTGACAGGAGCACGATAAATGCCAGCAGGGGCACGCCAAGCATCATCCATCCTTTGAGTGCCTTCTCTTTGAAGGTGCTTAATGAGATGGCTCCCAGGAAGCGGCCGATCATCAGCCCGCCCCAGTAATAGGCCACATACCTGCTGGCGGCGGCCTCATCAAGGCCGGCAATGTGGTCAAGGCCCAGGTAGCTGATCATGATGCTGCCGATGCTCACCTCGCCGCCCACATAGAAGAATATGGCCAGGGCACCAAATACCAGGTTGGGATGGCGCAGGGCGCCGGCCGACCGTTCGATGGCCTTGCTGCTGGTCACCCGCGGAAGTTTTGCCACCTTGATCAGCACAGCAAGCAGGAGGAACAGGCCTGTAAAGAAGAGGTAAGGGATCTTGACGGCATCAGCCCCGCTGATATGTGCACCGGCAAAATATTTGAAGATGAGGAAACCTCCGATGAGGGGCCATATGGTGGTGCCCAGGGAGTTGACGCCCTGCGAGAGGTTCAGCCTGCTCGAAGCCGACTCTTCAGATCCAAGGATGGCCACATAGGGGTTGGCGGCGATCTGGAGCAGGGTGAACCCCAGCCCCATCACGAAGAGGGCTGCCAGGAAGAAACCGTACATCCTGAACTCTGCCGCAGGGTAGAAGAGCGCACTGCCGGTGGCTGAGATGAGGAGCCCCAGGAGTATACCGTTCTTATATCCGATCCGGCTGATGGGATCACCACCGGTGATGGAGATGAAAAAATAGACCACCGAGCCGATAAAATAGGCCATGAAGAAGGCAAACTGAACCAGCATGGCCTTCGCGTGGTTGAGCTCAAACACGCCTTTGAGGTATGGGATCAGGATGTCGTTGAGCACGGTCATGAATCCCCACATGAAGAACAAGCCTGTGACCACGGCAAAAGCAGCCGTATAACTCCTGTTCTTCCGAATATTCTGTTCAGCCTGCATAGGGTTGGTTTTCGGTTTGTGGGCTAAATTATGATTTTTTCTGTCTGCTATGGCATTTTCAATGAAAGGCTGACCCTCACCGGCAGGTGGTCGGAAGGGAAGAAGCCGCCGGCATTATCCGTGATGATCTCATACTCGTCGACCCTGAAATGTTTGCTTAGCAGTATGTGGTCGATGATCTCCCCCTGCATAAGGTCGCCGGGGAAGCCTACGTAGGTGGTCCCCGACACCGAATCTGCCCTGGCTGCTTCCTTGCGGGCGTCCATGAAGAGATCCGACAATATCTCCAGGGGTGCCGATCCCGGGCCGCAGTTGAAGTCGCCGGTGATGATCACCGGCATCAGCCTGGCGATCTGCCTGCTGCTGTCGGCCATCAGGCGGGCGCTGTTCATCCTTGCTTTCTCCCCCACATGGTCGAAATGGGTGTTGAACACATAATATTCGAATCCCGTAGCGATCTCCTGCAACCTGATCCAGCTTACCATGCGGGTGCAAGCGGCATCCCAGCCCATGCTTCCCGGGGTGCCGGGATCGCCCGAAAGCCAGAAATGCCCTTCACCGGCAAGCATGAACCTGTCTTTCCTGAAGAACACCGGCACATATTCGCCCCCCGTGTCGCCGTCGTCGCGTCCCGCCCCCGACCAGCGATAGGCGTTCAGTGCACTGTCGAGCTCGTCCATCTGGCCCTTGAGCGCCTCCTGTATGCCGAGGATGTCGGGATCGTACTTCTCGATCAGCCAGTACACCATCTCCTTGCGGCTGTCCCAGGAGAACATGCCGTCATCGGGATTGGCGTAACGTATGTTAAAGGTCATCACCTCGATGTGCTCCCGTTGCGATGCAGAACACGAGGTTATGGCCAGCAGGGCCAAAACGAAGAGATTGCGAAAGTTAATCAAGCGTATCATAGATGCTTATTATTGTCAGTTTTTCGGCGAGCAGCGCAGCATTGGCTTCGCCTTTGAAAGTGATGGACCGCTTCTCACCGGCAGCCATATCAAAGAAATTATCGGAGAAATGTCCATCCAGCCCCCGGGCCTCCA
>CAZHYA010000101.1:0-7959 GCA_964536525.1 uncultured Bacteroidales bacterium
CTCGCGCGCCCCCTTGAGACCCGCTCTCGCCCAGTAGAACGCGCCGAGTCCTTTTCCTTTTGCTTGGCCAGATAACCCCCCTGCTGCTGCTCGATCCTTACAGCCACTATGGCAGGATTGCCGCCAATCTTATCAGGCCGGTTTACCTCTTGCTGAACAACCTGGGCGCCTTCACGCTCGAGTCCATGGATATCTATACCCTGTACAAGGTAGAACCGGGGATCACTCATTGGTTTTCCGTGGCTTTTTCAGCCATCATATTTGTTCTCGTCGTCTGGTTGTCGCTCCGCTATGCGCGCCTTTTCTGTAACAGCCTGTGTCCGGTTGGCACAATGCTCGGGCTTGTATCAAGGATTTCAGTATTCAGGATAAGCCTCAACCAAAGCCTGTGTACCTCTTGCGGTAAATGCGCGGCCGTTTGCAAAGCCGGCTGTATCGACCATAATGCTAAAACTGTTGATTTTGCCCGTTGTGTGGGATGTCTCAACTGCCTGACTTCCTGCCCGGACAATGGCGTTAATTTCGGGCTCCGGAAAAGAACTCAAAAAAGTCCGGTAATCCCTTTTAATCCCGGCCGAAGGGAATTGCTGTCCGGTATGATCGTCGGTGGCATAACGCTTGCGGGAATCCCACTGTCAGTGTCTGCGCAGGGTTTTGGCAGGCAACGTCACGGCCAGGGGCAGGGACGTGGACCTCGGCCAGTGATCAGGGAATATCCCGTATCTCCTCCGGGGTCGATCAGTCATAAACACTTCAACACATCGTGTACCGCCTGCCATCTCTGTGTAAGTGCCTGTCCCACCCACGTCATCAAGCCATCTCTGCTTCAATATGGCCTTGAGGGCATCATGCAGCCCATGATGGATTACAATGCAAGTTACTGCAACTTCGACTGTGTGATTTGCACGGAAGTGTGCCCCACCGGGGCGCTCAGGCCCGTTAGCATTGAAGAAAAGCATACACTGCAGCTTGGGAAAGTGGTGTTCGTCAAACAAAATTGCGTGGTGTTTACCGATGGCACTGATTGCGGGGCCTGTTCGGAGCACTGCCCGACCAAAGCGGTGAAAATGCGGCCCTGGAGGGGGAACCTCTTCCTTCCTGAAGTGGAACCGGAGATTTGCGTGGGGTGCGGTGCATGCGAATATGCCTGCCCCACCGACCCCAAATCGATTTATGTGGATGGCAATCCGGTACATCTGCCGGCCAGCAAACCGAAGATCGAAGCCCTCGAACAACCCGATACCGACGAAGATTTCCCCTTCTAGAATTGCTTACGAAGGATGATCCTGAAAGTGGTTTCCTTGTTGGGATGCGAATGTTTCACGAAGATCTTTCCCCTGTGATAGTCGCGGATGATCCTTTTCGAGAGTGACAGGCCCAGCCCCCAGCCTCTCTTTTTGCTCGTATAGCCGGGATTGAAGATGGCCTTGAAATGTGACTTGGGAATGCCCTTGCCTGTATCACTGATGTCGATGATCACATTGCTCTTCTCTTCGAACAGCGAAATGGTGATCTTCCCATGGCCCGACATGGCATCGATGGCATTTTTTACCAGGTTCTCGATCACCCAGCTGAACAGATGTGCATTGACCGGTACGATCAGCGGCCTGTTGCCGGGAATGTTGAGGTGATAGGTGATCTTATTGGAAGTGCGTGATTTGATATACTCCGTTGAATTGTAAACCACGTCGACTATGTTGATCGGATCCAGGCTTGGCGGCGACCCGATCTTTGAAAACCGGTCGGTGATGTTCTCCAGCCGGTCGATATCCTTCCTGATCTCCTCCAGGGCTTCATCCTCTATCCCCTTCAATTTTAGGATCTCCAGCCATGCGATCATGGAGGAGAGCGGGGTGCCGAGCTGGTGCGCTGTTTCCTTCGACATACCTACCCATACCCTGTCCTGCTCCGACCGCCTCGATGTGCTGAACAGGAAATAGGTGATCAGCAGAAAAAGCCCGATCACCACCAGCTGTACGTAGGGGTATATGCGAAGCTGTGTTTGAAGTGCAGAACTCTTATAAAAAATGTACCGCTTCTCGTTGCCTGCAAGCGTAATCTCGATGGGCTCGTTCTCGGAAACCATGCTGCGCAACGTTTCCTTAAAGAATGAGGTGTCGGCAGGATCAGGGATCTCGATATTTCCGCTCACAAGGATCTGTTTGCGGCTGCTGTCGGTGATGATCACCGGCACCGAAACGGCATTTTCCACAACCTCCGACAGGAAGGATTCGTTCAGGTCGCTCAGCACATTGCGCAGCTCCGTGTAAATGTTCGACTCCTTGAAATAAAGAATCTGGAATTCGCCTGGAAGATATTCGATCCGAATGGGTTCATATTCGGTAAATTCCTTTTTAAGTTCACCTTTCAGCACATCATACTGGTAGATTCTCTCGTCAACATTTCTTGCCTGTATGATGCTGTCATTGTCCCTGGTCATGATCACCGGTATGGTTTTGTTTCCGGTGATGATCTTGTAATAAATGTCGAGCACCTCCGAATTTTCCTCTGTGTTCATGTTCTTCCAGGCATCGGCAAGGATCTCAGCCTTCTTGCGCTCCTCCTCCCTGATCTGCTCAAAAAACCTGTCGGTATAAGCCACCAGGTTGGCTTTTCGTTGAATGGCATCGGCCCATATCCTGACATTGTTCCGCTCCGACCGTGCCACTTTATTGACCAGAATATTGGTGTACCAGAGCGATCCGGCCACGATGACCACCGCCACCGAGAACAGCAACCATTTCCATCTTTTCTTCTTGGCGTATAAGTTCATGCCTATTTATTGCTTCTCAGAAAACGTTTTTTTATCCGGCCTATTTTACCGGTTGACCATGTAAATTTAGAAAATATATTATCCCGTAGCATTATTATTGTTCCCTTTCGGTAAGCAGGGAGCCGTGATCTTCCACTTAATTTTATTCAGACTGCACCCGTTTTTTCCAGAAAATAAGCGCTTTCCAGTGCAATATTTTATCAATAAACTAATTTTTTAGTTGTATTACTAATTATTTAGTTGTATATTTGGCACGATATCTGGATATATTTTTAAGTGAACGATGTTTTTTTTTATCCTTAATAACTAACATTTTAGTTTTGAATTCAAAAAAACCTGTACCCATGAAAGAGCTGACAAAAGCAGAAGAGGAACTGATGCAGATACTCTGGAGGATCGAAAAAGGATTTATCAACGATATCCTCGACGAGATCCCCGAACCAAGGCCGGCATATAATACGGTATCGACCATAATCCGCATTCTCGAAAAAAAGGGGTTTGTCGACCACCGTGCCTATGGCAAATCGCACGAATACTATCCACTGGTTAGCAAGAGTGAGTATACCAAGTCGTATTTCGGCCATTTCATGAAAAACTATTTTGGCAATTCGTACCGCGAGATGGTTTCTTTTTTCACCTCCGAAAACAACCTGAACCTGAAAGAGCTTGAAGCCCTTAAGCAGGCCATGGCCGAAGAGATCATCCGCAAAAAGATCCGCGAAAATGAATAACTATATCTCCATCCTGATTCAGTCTTCGCTGGTTATAGCGGTAATGTTCATCGTTTACCTGGTTTTTATGAAGAGGGATACGTTCTTCCGTACAAACCGGTTTTACTTGCTGGCCGCTTTGCTGCTTGCCGCTATTTTTCCATTCGTAGACTTTTCGTTCCTGCAGGCCCCCGGTCGCAGCGTATATACCATATTTCTTGATCCGGTGATCATTACGCCCGAAGGCATACAGGCTTCCATCAGTGGCCATCGCGACCTTTTCAGGATCCTATTTGCTTTATATCTTACCGGAGTTACCATATTTGCTGCGCGGTTTTTCTACCAGCTGCACTGGTTATACCTGCTTGTAAAGAAATTTGGGATCGTTCAACAGCAGGATCTGCGTATCGTGTTCACCGGCAGGGATCATTCACCCTTTTCATTTTTCAGCATTATTTTCCTGAACACCGGCGAAACCGATTCGCCCGAATCAAAGAAGATCATTGCACACGAGCGGGTACATATCAGGCAATGGCACAGCCTCGACCTGGTTTTGCTCGAGCTTATCACCATATTACAATGGTTCAATCCTTTTATCTGGCTGTATCGACGTGCTTTTAAAACACTTCACGAATACCTGGCCGATGAAGGGGTATTGCACAGCGGGGTAGACGTCAAAGTCTACAGTGCCCTGTTATTTGAACAGAGCACGGGGATCCGGGTCAACGACCTGGTTAATAATTTCAGTAAATCACTTTTAAAAAGGAGGTTCATTATGATGACCAAAGAAAGAACATCAAAACTGGCAAGGCTGAAACTACTGTTGGTGGTACCCCTTGCAATTTCATTGCTGCTGGCAATATCCTTCAATTCGGATGTGATGGCCCAGGAGGAAGAAAAACTTGCTCCACCACCACCGCCAAAGGAGAAGGCCGATATTGACAAGCCATTGCCGCCGCAGAAAGAGGAAAAGCTCGCCAAGGCCCCCCAGGATCAAGAAGTCCCGATTTTCACCGTGGTGGAAGAAATGCCCGAATATCCCGGAGGCATGAAGGCCATGTACGCCTACCTTGGCGAAAACATCAAGTATCCTCAAGAAGCCAAGAATAAAGGCATCAGCGGTACCGTTTTTATCACCTACGTTGTTGAAAAGGACGGCAGCGTGAGCAATGTAAAAGTGCTTAGGGGTGTGAAGGAGGATCTGGATAAGGAAGCCATTCGCGTGGTGAGCATGATGCCGAAATGGAAACCCGGCAAGCAGAAAGGCATCCCTGTCAGGGTACAGTATAACCTTCCAATCAAATTTTCGCTGGAAGAAACCCAGACCAAGGAAAAATAACCTGATGGAGGCTGAAAATGATCAGCCTCCTTTTTTTTCTCACACCGCACCGGCAAGGATGTTCAATTCTGGACATCCTGTAAGTAAAACGGACACTTTTTTCACGTTTTTCCCAAAATTCAACCTTGTATCGCATTGCCCATGTGTATGTTACAATAATGGCACGTTTTTAGTTAAATAGAATCAACAAAACAAGATCAACCCATGATTACCCTGAAAAATTTACATAAATCTTATGAGATTGGACAAAACAATCTGCATGTGCTTAAAGGCATTGACCTCACGATCGAAAGAGGCGAACTGGTGTCTATCATGGGATCTTCCGGTTCCGGGAAATCCACCCTTTTAAACATCATCGGCCTGCTCGACACCTATGATGAAGGAGAACTTTACCTCGACAACAAGCTGATAAGGAATTACAGCGCATCCGGCTCGCGCGACCTGAACGAGCGCAGGGCCGCGCACCTTCGCAATGATACCATCGGTTTTGTTTTCCAGTCGTTTAACCTGATCTCTTTTAAAAATGCGAAGGAGAATGTGGCACTTCCACTTTATTACAAGGGCGTAGCCCGTAAGAAGCGTAACCATATGGCCATGGAGTTCCTTGAAAAAATGGGGCTCGAAGAATGGGCCGAGCATATGCCCAACGAGCTTTCCGGCGGGCAGAAACAGCGTATTGCCATTGCGAGGGCGCTGATCTCAAGGCCAAAGGTGATCCTGGCCGATGAGCCTACCGGAGCCCTCGATTCAACCACCTCCATGGAGGTCATGGAGTTGTTCAAGGAGATCAACCAGTCGGGCATCACCGTGATCATCGTTACACACGAAAACGACATTTCAAAAAAGACCGACCGCATCATCAGGCTGAAAGACGGCTTTATTGAAAAAAATATCAGGAACGGTTATCACAACGCTCCGGCAGAACTCAACAAGATCCTTCAATCAGCCTAAAACCCTCAAGCAATGTTCGACCTGGATAAATGGCAGGAGATCTTCAGCACCATCAGCAAGAACAAGCTCAGGACCATACTCACCGGTTTCAGCGTGGCATGGGGCATTTTCATGCTGATCATCTTGCTCGGATCGGGATACGGGCTCGAGAACGGGGTCAGAAAGCAGTTCACGGGCGATGCAGTCAATTACCTTTCCATCAACCCCGGCATTACAAGCATGCCTTATAAGGGTATGAAACCCGGCCGGCACCTACGTTTCACCAACGAGGACAAGAATCGGCTGGGGGCAATGGAGGGTGTTGATCAGTATTCCGGCAGATCGTTTGTCAGAGCCAACAATGTGCTTTCCTACAACAATGAATACGGCACTTACGACATTTTTGCCGTCAGCCCCGGATACAAATATGTTGAGTCGCTCACCATGCTTAGGGGGCGCTACCTCAACGAGATCGATGAAAACAGCTTCCGCAAGGTGGTGGTCCTTGGCAGGCTTGTAGAGGAAGCACTCTTCAAGGGGGAGGATCCGCTCGGGAAATACATGATGGTAAGCGGCATCCCGTTCAAGGTCATCGGAACCTTCGATGATCCCGGCGGCGACCGTGATCTCAGCCGCGTATACATTCCCTTGTCGACAGCCCAGAGAGTATTCAACATGGGCAATGACGTGAGAAGCATCTTGCTGAATCTGGGCGATGCAGGCATTGACCAAAGCCTTGCGATCATCGAGACCATGAAGCAGACCCTGTCGGACAAGATGAAGTTCGACCCTGCCGACCCGCGTGCCCTTTTCATCTATAACAGCATTGAGCAGTACCAGACCTTTATGAATCTTTTCTCGAATATCAGGCTTTTCATATGGATCATCGGTATAGGAACAATCATTGCCGGTATCGTAGGTGTCAGCAATATCATGATGATCGTGGTAAAGGAAAGAACAAAGGAGATCGGTATCAGGAAGGCGATCGGGGCCTCCCCCTGGTCGATCATCAGCCTTGTCCTTCAGGAATCGATCCTGATCACCGCCACAGCCGGATATATCGGCCTGGTCATGGGTGTAGGCCTGCTTGAACTGCTGTCGGGCATTTTGCCCGAAACCGATTATTTCGCAAATCCTGAAGTAAATATACAGGTGGCCATATATGCCACGCTGCTCCTTGTTTTTTGCGGTGCGCTTGCCGGATTTGTACCTGCAAGGAAAGCCGCTTCGGTAAAACCGGTTTTGGCACTGAGGGATGAATAGGATATGGAACGGCGCTATGCGCCATAAAATGTTGACCATTGAGAATATTTGATGCAGACAGATGGCATGAGATCTTCAACACCTTGAAAAAAAACAGGTTGAGGACGTTCTTCACCGCCTTTGGCGTGTTCTGGGGAATTTTCATGCTGGCTATCATGATGGGCTCCGGTACCGGGCTCGAAAACGCCGTTTACCGCGACATGGGCGACATGGCCACCAACAGCGTATTCATGTGGACACAGCGCACCACCATGCCCTACAAAGGCTTCGACCGCGGCCGTTACTACAACTTCAGGAACAGCGATACGGAAGCCCTGCTCGAGAAAATCCCTGAAATAAAGTATATCGGTCCCAGGATCCAGGGCCGTACCCGCAACGACGACAATAATGTGGTGAGGGGCGACCGTACCGGTGCCTTTACGATACAGGGCGACTATCCGGCCTATAACCTCATCGACCCGGTAGGGATGAGGCAGGGACGTTTTATCAATGAACTGGATATCAGTCAGAACCGAAAAGTATGTGTGATCGGTAACCGCGTCAGGAACGAGATGTTCGCACCCGATGAAGAACCTATCGGGCAATACCTTAGGATACAGGGTGTGTATTTCAAGGTGGTAGGCATATTTGCTTCGACCAAGCCCCATCGTGGTGAATATGAAGACCAGGTGATCTACCTCCCCTTTACCACCCTCCAGAAAACTTATAACTATGGTGATATCGTGGGCTGGTATTCCATCACATCGCAGGATAATATACCGGTTTCGGTTGTGGAGGAAAAAGCCAAGGCACTCATCAGGCAGCGTCATTCGATCCATCACGCCGACCCGAGGGCCGTGGCCCGCCCCCCTGCCCGCTCCCGGAGACGCCGTGAGCCCCAGCCGAAGCAGGGGCTCACGCGGTAGATCGGGAATCCGGGGCTACTCGCCCGTCTTGGTCACCTT
>CAZHYA010000102.1:0-7933 GCA_964536525.1 uncultured Bacteroidales bacterium
GGCATCTGGTATCCGGCATCTGGTATCCGGCATCTGGTATCCGGCATCTGGTATCTGGTATCTGGTATCTGGCATCAGGGGGTATTGCCCATTTTGGATTGATCATGCTTAATGCTGCATGATGCATTGGGCACAGCGTTCCGGACATCCTCATTCAAGCACCAGATTTTCCACGTCCTGCCTTTCGACGATCTTCCCTACCGGGTAAAGGTTTTTCTGGTCGTCCCAGTATGGGGTTTTCGAATAGAACCAGTTAAGCATGCCCCATTGCGACCCGGCAAAGTCGGGATCATCCGCTTTTTTCCGTTCAAATTCTGCTTTGAGTTCAGGGTCGGCAGCAAGCATTTCCCTGGCCAGGGTTTCCATCACATAGGTTTCGGAATATTCCTTTTGCTCGAATATGGCATTGAAGAAACCCCAGTGCACATAAGAATCGGGGGCGGCCGGTTCCAGGATACTGGCGATGACCCTGGCCGTGCGCTGGTTCATGTCGACTACGGCTGAGCCTTTGCGGAAGGTCACGGTGTCGCGGAAGGTTTCGTACCGTATGTCGTTGATGGTGAATCGTCCTTCGTTGGGCCCCCTGCTCCACCTGGGATCGTCGAAGCGATATTGCTCAACCCACAGGTCAGTATCTTCGTACAGGTAACGGATCTCCACCCCGTGGAGTGCCAGGCGGTAGATCACCTCATACCACTGCTGGGGAATGATATATGCCTCCGGCAGGTCGACTGTTACCGAGGGGACAGAGCTGTTGAACCATGGTAACTCAAAGGTGACTGGCCTGTCGGGATGGTACTTATACCAGTTCCCGCCTGTCAGGTCGCTTTTTACGATATCATATTCCACCCCTTTGAATTCCATCATCACGCTGTCGGTATCGTCCCGGGTCCAGTTTACCGGGAACGGACGGTCGCGGAATGATGGATCGGCCGTATTGGCGTCGGCGGCCCGGATGATCACCTTCAGTTTCTCCGGATTCGTGTCCAGGAATTCAGCAGAAGCCAGGAGCAGGTCGTAGGTGGCCTCGGTGCGCTGCCGGTGCGGTTTCAGCATGTGGGTTTCGATGAGCAGGCCGGGTCTGTTCTGTATGGCCGTGTATCCCTGCGACAGCCTTGGGGAGGCTGGCCCTGAGCGAAGCCCGCTCTGAGGGTCGTGCCAACGACGAAAGCTCACATAGGGGTTCATGAGGTGCCCTGCAACATCCATCTTCCCCTGTACATAAGGAAGAAATTCTTTCTCCTGCCAGCGCGTGAGCATGGGATCCATGGTTCCGAAAGTCTCCATCACATAGGTGATCACATACTGGTAATCGGCTCCGTCGGTGGTGTGGCAATCGACAAAGAAATCGGGCAGCCAGTTGTTGAACATCGTAAGCCAGGCATGCATCTCAGGCGTATCGGCTTTGAGAAAATCCCTGTTAAGGTTCAGGTTCTGCGAGTTGGCCCGCCACCCCATCTCCTCAGGGCCATTCTGGTTGATGCGATTGTAAGGGCCCATGCGGTTAAGGCCGTCAACATTGAAAACAGGCAGAAAGATGAAGGTTATATTTTCGAGCAGCCATGCATGGTCTTTCGTGATCGCGATATCGCGCATCAGCATGAGGATGGCATCGGTGCCTTCGGCCTCGCCGGGATGTATGCCCCCTTCGATGAGCATGACCAGGTCGCCTGATGCACGTACATCACCTGGCCTCGCCAGGCCGGTTTTGTTGATGATAAGTATGGGGATGTCATAGCCGGCGGCACTCTTACCGATCAATTCGTACGTCACCTGTGGAGATGCATCGGCCAGCCTGCGGCTGTAGTCGATAACCTCATCATAGCTGGCAGTCTGCAGGCCATCGGAGGCTTCAAAGGTGGTGATCCATGCATTTTCCTGGCCGAGGATCATGACCGGGGTTATCAAGAAAAAGGCAAATAACAGAAAATTTACACTCCTCATAATCAAAGTTTTATAAAAGGGTTGCCCCCCTGATAAGGTTGGCAGCCTTATTCAACATTCCATCCATAATCGACGTACTCCCAGCAAAAATCGTCACCTTCAACCTTTACCATCAGGAAGCCCTCCTCAACGCCATGATTGGGGCCGGTCCACCATTGGGCCGAAACGGCTCCTGCCGTGATGAAATGCAGCCCGTTAACGTCAATGTCTTCGAGATAATGCAAGTGGCCCTGCAGCACCAGCTTAAGGTTGTAACCGTCAAAGAGGTCAAGCACCGCCCTGGCATTCTCCACCACCAGGCCATGGTAGTCAGGTGCATATTCACCAAAGAGTACCTGGGTAAATACCGTAATAAAAGGGATGTGTGTTGAGATCACGATCGGCGTTTCAGGGTCCACCCCCACCAGATCCCGGCTGATCCAGTCCATCTGCTCTTCGTCGATCATACCGATATACCTGCGTTCTTCGGTTTCCATCACCGAGTTCAGCACCATGAAGTGCCATCCCTTATGATCGAATGAATAATAGGTTTTCCCTAACCTTTTCTCATACATCCCATACCTGTATTCGGGATGTTCGGGGCTCACGCCGCTCTTTTCGTAAATGCCGAAAACCTCGTGATTGCCAAGCGTATTGTATACAGGCATTCCCAGAGCGGCGACTTCATTCTCATAAATATCATACAGGCTGTCGGCCCGCTCATAGCCCACACCCAGGGCATCCATAATGAGGTCGCCGCCGGTGATCACAAAATTGGGTTTCAGGGTATTCACTTTCTCGATGGCAGCCCTGAAACCTTCAGTGGCCTGCCGCTCGGGCTGGACATGGATATCAGTCAGGAAGGCAAAAGTGAAGGACTCTGCCTCCTGCTCTGCAGCCGGCTTCTGAGAACACCCAGAAAATGCAAGGCCAATGATGGCGATGATGGCGAACAAGGAAAACTTTCTCATGATGAATGTAAATTTCTTAAATATTTAGATCTACTGCAAATGTAGAAATTTGACAGATAATAAAGGGGCATGGGCGAGATATTTATTAAATTTACCGCTTCTTAAAACTTCACATTATGATAAAAAATATTCTCGGGCTTATCGCATTTTTTCTTTTTGCGATCCTTGTCCACGCCGACCCGGTCGTTGATCTGATCAGAAATTCGGGCGATGCAGGAGATTATCCTGGTGCCGGCAAACTCATCATCTTCGACAGCACCTATTCCGATGTTCAGGAAACCGGGCTTACCTATGTGTATACCCACCGTCTTTATAAGGTCCTGACGGCAGAAGGGGCCCTCGACCTGAGCACCATCACTTACGGCTACGATCCCCTCTCAGCCTACGTGGAGATCCGGAAAGTAAACATATACAGGGCTACGGGTGAGGTAGAGGAACTTGATCATGAAGGTGTAATGGACTATCCGGCACCTGCCAGGGCGATCTACTGGGGCGCACGTGAAAAGATGATCGAGGTGGGCAGGCTGGAGCCCGGCGATGCCGTGGAGGTTTTCCTTTTCAGGAAAGGGTTCACCTATGCGCTGCTTTACGGTGACGACGACGACAGGTACATCCCTCCCATGCGCGGGCATTTTTACGATATTGTCGAATTCTGGAGCAGCGACCCCGTGACGGAAAAAGTTTACCAGACCGCCGTTCCCCGCGACAAACTGGTCCAGTATGAAGTATACAACGGGGAGCTGCAGTCGTCGGCCTGGCTAAAGGAAGGGAAAATGGTGTATACCTTCAGCAGGAAGGACATCAGGCCCATGCAATATGAACCGGGAATGCTGGCCTATTCCGATGTAGCCCCCAAATTGCTGATCAGCTCAAGCCCCGACTGGTACGCAAAGTCATTATGGTTCTATAATGTTAACGAGGATTACGGAAGTTTCGACGTAACCCCTGAGATCAAAGCCAAGGTGGATGAGATCCTTAAAGGCAGGGCAAAAACGGAGATGGATTCCATATCCCTGCTCACCCACTGGGTGGCTGATGAGATCCGTTATTCCGGCATCTCGATGGGCGAAGGGGAGGGCTTTACCCTCCACAAGGGTGAGATGACCTTCCTCGACCGCTGCGGGGTGTGCAAGGACAAGGCCGGCATGCTGGTCACCATGCTGAGGGCGGCAGGCTTCGAATCCTATCCAGCCATGACCATGGCCGGTTCGCGTATCGACTATATCCCTGCCGATCAGTTCAACCACAGTGTGACGGTGGTCAAGCTACGAAACGGAAAATATGAACTTCTCGACCCGACCTGGGTGCCTTTCCTGCGTGAACTCTGGTCGAGCGCCGAACAGCAGCAGAACTACCTGCTCGGTGTTCCCGAGGGAGCCGACCTCGGCATCACGCCCCTGTCACCACCCGAAAACCATTATATCAGGATCACGGGAAGCTCTAAGATCAACAGGGACGGCAGCCTCGAAGGATTGCTGGTGCTGGAGGCCGAAGGACAATCGGACGGTGCCATACGAGGAATGTTCACCCGTGACTTCAAACGCAACTGGGACCAGAACCTTGAACGTGAGCTGAAAAGGAAATATCCCCTGATGGAGATCCTGAAGACAACTTACGATGATCCCTATGATTACCTTTCAGGGCCCATCAAGATCGAGATCGAATATGCCATCCCTGATTTCGCCCTCGTCACGGAAGATGAGATCATCTTCACCCCGCTGGTCGTATCCGGGATCTTCAGCAGGGCCATGTCGCATATGTATTACAATGTCGACAAGGAAGAGAGGAAATATCCTTTCCGCGACCGTTGCTCGAGGCTTGTGGAGTTACAGGAGAACATTAAACTCCCGGGAAAGGTGACTCCGGCCTACCTGCCCGAAGCAGAGAATTTCGATGAATTCCCGGCTGCCTTTGAAGGAGGCTATAAACTTTCAAAGTCAGGTAACGGGCTCATGGTAAATGAGAAGGTGACCCTTCACAAGAGGATCTATGAAAAAGAAGACTGGGGTGCTTTCAGGAAAGCCGTGTCGGCCCAGCAAAAATTCGCCAATGAACCGGTGATCCTTAAGTTCAATTAATCAAATCAAACACCATGAACATGAAAACAATTTCGAGATACATACTGATCCTGCTCGCACCCCTGTTTTTTACCGTTCTTCATGCCCAGGACGGGGATGCGGTATTCAACAAGGTTATTCATGAATACACCCTGCACAGCGACGGGAGTTATGACTACAGGGACTATAAGGAAGTGAAGCTGTTGAGCCACATGAGCTTCCACCGCCTCTTCGGAGAAACCTTCATCATTTTTAATCCTGCATACCAGGAGATCGTGATCAACGAAGCCTATACCATAATGAGGGACGGGAAAAAGGTGGTGGTCCCGGATAATGCCTTTAACGAAGTTTTGCCGCGTGCCGCAGCGTATGCTGCTCCTTACAACAGGCTCCGCGAGCTGGTGATCACCCATACCGGTTTGGAAGTCGGGGCGACGGTCTATCTTGACTACACCCTGAAGACAAAGGCAGGTTACATGCCTGTTTTCATGGGCGAAGAACTGATCAGCGACATCGTACCCGTGATGGACAAGCAGGTCGTGATCCGTGTACCTGAAGGAGAGGAACTCCATTACAAGATGCTCAACCTTCGTACATCTCCTGAGATCGGCAGCGAAGGACAGCACCAGGTATATAGGTTTGTTTTCCGGGGGCTTAAAGCCAACCCTGAAGCGTGGGGAACGGATCCCCTGTTGCTGCCAAGGCTTTTCTTCAGCACCGCCAAAGACCTGGAGCGGGCTTACTTTCCCTTTGTAGCGCAGGAAGCCTTCACTTTCAGGGCTGACCCGGCCATGGAAGCGATCGTAAAGAAAGTGCAGGAAGAAAACCAGGATGACCTTTCTGTTGCCCTGGCCTTGCAAAAGGTGGTGGTGGATGAGCTCAACACCTGGAACCTCGCCCTTGAATATACCGGGTTCAAATGCCGGCCACCTGCCGAGGTACTCCGGTCGAACGGCGGCACAAAACTTGAAAAGAGCATACTGCTTGCCACCCTGTTGCAGCAGGCCAGGCTCAGCGGCGTACCTGTGGCCGTAATCCCCGACCAATTCTATGACCGCACGGTAGGCAGCCTGTATATGTTCAGGGACTTTGCCGTGATGGCCAAGGTGGGCATGGGTGAGCGTATGTATTTCTCGCCCGTCAGGAGCCAGGACCAGAACCTTTCCTACAGCCTGCAAGGGAACAAGATGCTGATCCTCGACGGGGCCATCGAAAGCCTGCGCACTTTCGATCCTGAAGTTGAACCGGCAGGTATGAATTACCAGGGCAGTTTCACAATCGACGAGTCGGGACACATGACGGGTAAGATGACCGTGAACCTCATGAATGCCGCGAACCCTTATTTCAGGTTGTTTAGCGACACAGCCTATGCAAAAAGGTATGCAGGCGGCGTAAAAGAAGTTGAGCTTCTGAAGAATGTGCAGGGCGAAAGCACTTTTGAGCTTGGCATCGATATGGAAAAGGCATGGGAACATTTCGGCGACTACTATTTTATGGATATCCCTTCATCCCGCTACGGGATCGATTCCTGGGGCTTCACTTACGTTGAAGCCGGGAGGCAGGCCCCGATCAGGCTAAGGGAGGTCGTCAGCGAGGAGTACAATTATGTGCTCACACTCCCCGAAGGCTTCACCCTTGTGAGCCCGGCAGTCGACATGGTAGCCGACAATCCCGTCGGAAAGATCGTCATCAGCATTAGGCAGGAAGGGAACAGCATTTACGCCACCCGCACTATCTGGCTGAAGAAGGAAGTGATCCTGTACACCGAATTTGAGGCTTTCAATGAGCTATGGGCATCCTGGATAAATCCTTCAATGAGGAAGATCATCATGAAGAAGGACGAGGCCCGTGATTAACGGGGCTTCACCCGGCGTGCATCACCAGGCATTCAGATGCCTGCAGTGTTCAGGTTCCCCAGGCTCACCGTGATCCGGCGTTTGCTCTCTTTTTTATTGTCGGCATAGGCATAGAGGGTTACCTGCAGGTGCAGGTTGAAAATATTCATAAGGATCTCTTTCGACTGGAATTGCCCGATACGAAGGATGTCTGAATTGATGATCCCCGTATACCTCGACATGCGGGTATTGATGATGTCGTTATCGCCGTTCTTGATGTGTTTCCGGTCGTATTTGGTAAATTCATAGATGTTGGCAATATCGTAAATGGTCTAGGTTTGCAGGTTTTCTATGCCATCGATATTCGTGAGGAACCACTCATAGGTCCGCTGGTCGAGAAGACAGCGGTTCAGGCTGTCTTTTTCAAGTATGCGGGCATTGTTGATGATGGCGCTGCCATAATAGTTATTCTCGAAATGGAATATGGTGTCGTAGGTGATGGCATAGCGCAGCGAGATGCTCCCGATGATCTTGCGCAGCTTCGGGAAGTGGTGGTAGGCATTGAAGGCCCTCACCATCATCTCGAAGTTGATGGCAAAGAAAAGTGCATGCAGCGGGGTGTCAAAAATGAGAAAGCCGCCGTCGCCGGTGCTGATGAACGATTTTTCGATCTTTTCCTTGGTATAGTGCTGAAATACGAACTGGTTGTTTTCGAGGCACAGCCTGATGGCCTTGTCAAAAAGTATCTTGAACAGGGCAGGGATCATGGTCTGCTCGAGGTGTTTATAAAGGCCATAACGATATATGTCGATGCCAAGGACCGATACCCTGGCAAATTCCTTCAGGTTGACATAGGCCTCCAGCTCGTGGTATAGATCGTCGCCCTGGGGTACCTTGGTCACCTTATCATAGATCGATTCCGTATCGACCTTCCGCAGCAGGTCCAAAATCTGGTCATACTGCATACGTTTAATCTTACCAGCCATATTTTTAAGTTTTACGACTTATGCTCCTTCTTTGCCAGATACAATAATAGCAATAATCCCTTTTCGTATGCCCGGCTCAGTCGTGCATTTTTTATCTTTGTATACGATGAAACGCCTTTTTGCCGCCATCAGGATACATCCCTCGGAAACCTTCGTGCAGT
>CAZHYA010000103.1:0-7051 GCA_964536525.1 uncultured Bacteroidales bacterium
TAATGGAGCGTACCACAATTATTGCAAACACTTCAAATATGCCCGTTGCGGCTCGCTTGCCCGGTCTGGAGAATGTCTTGAGTCCAAAAGCCGCTTTGTCGTTGAGGATATAGAAGGCCAGGGGATAGTCGAGGGTGTCGGAGCCTATAAAAGGGGCCGCCTGCACCTGGAAGTGGAGGTGCGGCCTGGGCGACCTCCCGGAGTTGCCGCAGTGTGCCAGCACATCGCCGCGTTTCACAAAGTCGCCCTTCTTCACCCTGAACGAGCCCTCTTTCAGGTGGCAGAGTTTGGTATACAGCTTGTCGGCGTGCTTCAGCACGATGGTGTTTCCCCAGTTTTGTTCGAGGTTTACCTCCCCGATGTCATTATCGGGTATGCCGTCGAGGATTTCCTCCACATGCCCGTCGGCAGGCGCCGTTACAGGCTTGTTGAAACAATAATAGTCTTTTGGCTCATGGCCCTGGCCCGAGTGGAATGCGCCGTCGCCGGCGGCAACCTCAAAGTCCCAGGCATGCTTCCAGTTTTTCTGATGGGTATGTTCGCCATCATGCCCCTGGGTTACCGTCCACTCACCCCAGAAAGGCAGGGTGAGGCTCACGGGGGCCTTTTCGTCGAAACGTTTTCTGTGGCTTTCCCTGGCATAAAAGTTCATCTCGGGCGAGAAGTGCTGTACACGCACCAGCTCGGGCTTGCCGTAGTTGCGTTCCCTGAACTTGAGGATGTAGAGGAACAGCAGCACCACCAGGTTGAAGGGCAGCGAATAGATCGACAGCTGTGAGGCTGCGAACATCTGGCTGCTGCTGGTGATCAGAAAGGAAGTTAAAGGCGTAAGCAGGATCACCCAAAGGTAAGACCATTTCGACGGGATCACGAAGAACCCTCCTACGGCGATGGAAGTGAGGATGAAGTTAAATCCTATATAGGTGTAGCTGAGGGCATTGATGTCGGCGCCGATCATGAGGTAGAACACCCAGGCCGATACGAAGCCGGTGACCGACAGCAGGAAGGCCTGGCGGGAATAGATGAAAAGCCCGATGGCGATGAGGATGCCCGGAACCAGGTGGTACTGGAAGAAAATGGCTCCCAGGGAGCGGAAATAGAGCACCACGATATCGGGAAGTGGAAGGCTGTATAACCATTCATGCAGCAATACCAACCATTTCCCGCCCAGGGCATACATTTCGTTCAGGGTATAGATCCCGCGCTGGCTGATCTCCAGCGAGGTGTATTCCCTGGCGGCAAGCAAGACCATCCATATGCCGAACAGGAAGGGAATGCTGAGGTAGGGCAATCCGTACTTGCCGATCACCCCCTCGAGCATGATGCTCACCAGCAGGGTGAACAGGGATGCAAAAAGCAGCACCAGCAGGAATTCGGCATTGAATTCATAATACATGCCCAGCCCCAGGGCCACCAGCAGGCTGTTGAAACCGTAAAACCCGCTCTTGATGTTATACCGGTTGAACCCGATGGCCAGGGCGGCGAGGTTGGTGGACACCACGGCAATGAACCCCGACAACCCGGCATAAAAGTCGAAGAAACTGACCAGGACGATCAGAAAGGCAAAGATCCTGTCCTTCGAAAAGAATACCTGCGAATAGCTGTTGATAACGCTGTCGGCAAAAGCTGGCAGGAAATCGTTTACCTCCCTGTTCAATCGGTTTGGCTGGATCATTTCTTGATCAGATTGCTATGAGAGCATGATTTATGCTAAAGGAATTAACTTAACACCCAACACTTAAAACTCAACCCTCAGAGGGCTCCCAGTGCCTGCTTCAGCCTTTCGTTGACCGTGGCGGCCACCTCATCAAGTTTGGGGTTTCCCACGACCGACATCATCTTTGCCGCGTCGATGGCTGCCACCTGCACCCTGCCGTCATCTTTGCCGATGAGCACCACATTGCAGGGCAGCAGCACGCCCAGCTCTTCTTCCAGCTGAACCGCTTCATAGGCAAAGCCGGGGTTGCAGGCTCCAAGGATGAGATAGTCGTTGAAATCCACGCCAAGCTTTTCCCTGAATTTATCTTTCATGTTGATCTCGGTGATCACTCCGAAGCCCACGTCTTTAAGGTTTTCGATCACTTTTTCGCGTACTTCGGCTATACTGCCTTCGATACTCTTTGAAAAATAGTAACTCATGATATTAATTTTTATAGTTCGAATTTCTTCAGATGGTCGGGTACCCTCTCCATGGAGATGATATTTTCGATGGTTTCACCATCACGCACTACATATGGCTTGCCGTCGGTGCCGATCATTACCACCCTGGGTCGAAGGGTAATGAATTGCATCCACTGCGTCATGTTGTATGCTCCCACGGAGTGGATCACAAAGTGGTCGCCCTTATTCATCAGCGGCAGGCTCACATTTTCCCTGATCACGTCGATGTTCATGCAGAGGGGGCCATAAAGCACGGTATCTTCGGCATAGTGCGTAAATTCCTCTGCAGGGGTAACCTTATGGTCGTACCAGAAGGAGGTGAAGAGAATGTTGACACCCACGTCGACGATCGTATTTCTTCTGCCGTCAGCCAGCCGCTTATTGGAGATCACCGTGCCGAGCAGGTATCCTGCGTCATCGATAAGGGCACGCCCGCTTTCGAGGATGAGCAGCGGCAGCTTCCCTGGTTCGAAGTCGGCATTGATCAGCGCCGAGCTGATGGCCTCAGCATAGTCGTCGAAGGTGGGGTTATTATCCCTGCCGGGAAGATATGCTCCCTTGAGGGTATTGCGCGAGGCAAAACCACCACCCATGTCGATATATTTGATATGGTGATTGTACTTCTTACGAATGCCGATGGCCAGGTCGGCCAGCTTGTATGCGGCGTTGGCGTAAGCATTGGCCGTTAGCATAAAGGTGCCGATATGTGTATGGAGGCCCACCAGGTCCAGCCTGCCCGAACGCATGATCTTGTTCAGGGCGTCCCAGGCCTGGCCATTCTCATAGTTGAAGCCGAAGCGGTCCCACATGGGGTATATGCCGGTGTCCATGTTCACGCGTATGGCCACCCTGGGCTTCACCTCTAAAGCCTCCGACAGCTCGATGATGGTGTATAACTCGTCGAGGTGGTCGATGTGGATCAGGGAGTCGTTGCCGATGGCCTTGCGCAGGTCTTCTTCCGTCTTGTCGGGGCCGTTGAAGATGATCTTCTTGCCCGAAACGCCGTTTAATATTGCCTTGTCGTATTCGAAACCCGAAACCACTTCTGCCCACGAGCCCTCCTGATGGAAAACATTGCAAACGGAGTTGAGGTAATTGGTCTTGTACGACCAGGCAAACTGTACTTTGGGATACCTGGTGGTGAAGGCTTTACTGGCCTCCTGAAAGGTCTCCCTGATGGTCTTTTCGGAGATCACGAACAGCGGCGATCCGTATGCTTCCATGAGCTCCTTCACCGCAACACCGTCGATATGTGTTGTCGGGGCCATCTCCGTGCGCGATCCGAACTTATTGGGCATGGCCGATTCCAGTTTTCTCACCATTGGCCTTTCATATCTCAATTTTTCCATATTTTTATTTTTTAAATTCCCGGGTTCTGATTCTCCAAATCCCGTACCCCATACCTCGTACCCATTTTCATAATTCACCAAATGTGCTGATCTTCTGAAAGTCTTCCAGGTCCACGATCATATCCCATGAATATCTCACGAACATCTTCCCTACGGCGTAGGTTTTGAAAGGCTCTGTTTCAATGCCCATCGCCAGCTTCACCAGTGCCTCGGGAATGTTTTGCCCTACACCCACAGCCAGGTAGATCCAGGCAGGGATGCGCGGGTTGATCTCCATGATAAAGAATTCGCCTTTTTTGTTTTTCATCAGCTCAAGCTCAAAGCCGCCCCTCCACTTCGTGGAGGTGATGAACCTGTCGGTAAGATCGAGCATCTTCTTGTCGGAGATGCTGATGCCCCCCCAGGCCTTACCCTTGTCGGTGATGTACTGCTTGCGCATCGGCACCGCCGCGATGGTATTCCCTTTGCCGTCGCCCAAACCTGTGACATTAAATTCTGTGCCATGTACGAACTCCTGAATGATGACGGGAAGGCCCCACTTGGCGCTGATCTTATTGAAGAAATTTTGTGCCTGCTCAAGGTTGTAGGCGATGTGTGCGTCGTAGAACTTGCCTTTAACCACCATGGGATAATCGAAGCGTGAAGCCACCTTCTTTAAACCGGCCATGTCGTGCACCGCCTCACTGTCGGGTACGTGGAAGCCGTATTTCTCTCCGAATGCGGGAAGATTGAATTTTTCTCTCTCCTCGTATTGCTGGTAGGTGGGGAGGAAGGTTTTGATGCCCATGCTCTCGAGTTCGGTGGAGATCTTCATAAATGGCAGCAACTCAGCATCGAAGTTGGGGATGATGAGATGCAGACCTTCCCTGGCATGGATATATTTCAGCCTTTCAAGCAAGGCGGCAGTGCCTGTCGAAGGATAAGGAACCTGGTAGCTGCGGTCGATGATGTCGTGCATGTACAGCCCTGGTTCCAGCGTTTCATACGACAGCCCGATGATGCGGACGTCGAAGGATGCCGCCTCACGCAGGCCCCTGATCACAGGAACCCCGGGGCCAGGACTGTCGATGGCGTTCAGGCCGGTTACGGCAATGTTATACTTCTTCCTGTCCGTCATGGTCGATGAGGTTGTACTGTGCCAGCATGTTGAGAAAATCGTGATAATCCTTTTCAACGGTGTCCTTTTCAGCCTGGTATTTTGAAATGATGTGTGTCCGGACAGATTCAAAGTCCTGATCTTCCCTGATCATCCCCAGAATCTCCAGGCCGATGGGATTGGCCGTGAACGACTCTCCCGTGTCGGGGTTGAAGATGAACCCCGAATCGCTGATCGCAATATTTTTCCTGATCTTCATAAAGGATATTTTTTGATGCTTACTTTCATATTATACACCTATAAACAAAGAAACCCTACTTTTGATATGAAAATATTTAAGAATTAATATAATTACATTATTCAAACCGCTCTCTGGTTTTTTATTATAATCGGGTTTGCAAAGATATGAAAAGAAAACCGCTTCCTGACCTGCTCAAGGGACTGGCCGTGATTTTGATGGTACAGGTCCACATCATGGAACTTATGATGTTGCCGGAGGTTTTCGACGGTTTTTTTGGCCGTGTTTCACTCTTCCTGGGGGGTGTGCCTGCTGCGCCTGTGTTCATGGCTGTGATGGGCTATTTTGCCGCCAGGTCGGCGAAGGGGCCGGGAGAGCACGCATGGCGCGGATTAAGGCTGATAATACTGGGGTTTGCATTGAATATTGGCCTCAATGCCCATCTGCTGATCTCCGTGGTGCTGGGCAGGCTGGATGTTAATCCATGGCCATATGTTTTTGGTGCCGACATCCTGTTTCTTGCAGGCTTGAGCCTGTTATTCATTGCATTGGTAACCAGGCTGGCAGGAAGGAGCCTTGTTGTGCCGGCCATGCTGACGTTCACGATCCCTGCCCTGGCCGGGTTCACAGCCCATTTTGGTACCACCGGTGGGATATGGGATTATGTGCTGGCATTTATCATCAGCCAGGCTGAGTGGTCGTATTTCCCTTTTTTCCCCTGGGCGGGATGGGTGCTGGCAGGGTTCAGCTTTTCCCTGCTCGAACAACGATACGGCGGAAGTGGCGGATTACGTAAGTATGCATTGTATATGATCATATTGGCCGGCGTTCCTGCAATCATTTTTCTGCCCTGGGCCGCAGCCATCAGTGCCGACCTGCATGCATACTACCACCATGGCATTGTCTTCTTTTTGTGGGGGCTGGCATTCATGCTGCTCTGGGTTTTGACGGGACGGTTCTTTCAGGGATTATTGGGAAGGACTCGCCTGTCGGCCTTCATCCGATGGATCGGCAAAAATGTGACCCTGGCCTACATCGTGCAGTGGCTGATCATCGGTAACCTGGCTACAGCCATCTACCGAAGCCAGCCTGCCTTTATGTTTCCGATTCTGGTGGCGGGGGTCCTGCTGGCCACCACGGGCATCCTCCTGCTGGTGGAAAGGTCCAGGAACAAGGATCAGGGCCGTCGGTCTGTATGGGGCCAGTGAGCGCTGCTATTCCTGCTGCTTGGCGAGTTCCGTTTTCAGGTAATATCCTCCTTTTACTACGATCATGGCATCGGCGGGGATCTGTTCCTCCAGGTTTACGGCCACGAATCCGTCTTCTACATTTCCCGTTTTCACAGAAACAAAGGCATAGGAGGTGCCCTCATCGTTCAACCATGCCGGCAAGGTATAAAAGATGACAAACTCGTCGTTGCCAGTCCTCAGCACCGCTTCTTCGGGCAGGGCATCAACCTGGTCCTCACCGGTGTGGATCTCTGAAGCCACGAACATTCCGGGCAACAAGCCCGCTTTGCCTTCCCTGAACGAGGCCAGGACCTTCACCACCCTGGTATCCTGCCGCACCGTGCTGCCCACAGCCACCACCTCTGCCTCATAGATCCTATTGCCAAGGTTCGATAGTGTGAAAGTTACCCGCTGTCCCGGTCTTACCAGCATGATATCTTTTTCAAATACGCTGAGTTCGATGAGCAATTCCTCATTGTTGATCACCTGCATCAGGCGCTCCTCCGGCATGATGTACTTGCCTGGATTAACATCGATGTATTCGAGTTTACCGCTGATGGGGGCTATGATCTCCATCTCAGGACTGATATGCCCTTCATCGAGCCTGCCAATATCGATGCCTGCCATTTTCAGCATGAGGGCAAGGCCCGATAATTCGGCCATGGCCACATTGTAGTCGGAAAGGGCCTTCTGAAAGTACTTGTCGGAGGCGATCTTTTCCTTATTCAGATCCTTCTGCCTTTCATACTCCTGCTCGAGCATGGCCAGCTGGTTTTTAACCATAAGGTATTGCTGTTGCGCCTCGATAAATTCCGGCGAATAAATGATGGCCAGCACCTGTCCTTTTTTAACCTCTTCGCCCTGGTGCGCCTTCACGGTCCTGATAAAGCCTGTATACAGGCTCACCAGGTCGGCTTTGGCGTTTACCGGAAGGATAAGCTCTCCGCGGGCACTGACATCGTTGGAAAGACGCTGTTTT
>CAZHYA010000103.1:7061-7912 GCA_964536525.1 uncultured Bacteroidales bacterium
TATGCCGGCATAGCGCAGCTGCTCCCTGCTCAGGGTGACGAGGCCTGATGTGTCGGTGGATGCAGGCTGTTCCTCTTCAGCAGCCGGTTGCACAGGATCGCACGACACCATCATGAAAAGTGCCGCAAATGATGTAAATATATAGTTGATTTTCATGGCGTTGGTTTATTTTTGGTAACTGCCCAAAAGGTAATCGAGCCTGATGATGGTCTGGTTATAGTTATTCATGGTTTCAAGATATTCCATCCGGATGTCGAAAGCGCCTGATGCCGCATTGGCATATTCGACATAGCTGATGTTGCCGGCAGAGAATGCCCTGAGCGAATGTTCGAGCATCATATCGGCCTGCATCAGGGCTTTGTCTTCATAATAGCGTAGCATATGCCCGTATTTCTCAAGCTGGAGAAACTGGTTCTCTATCTCGGAGGTGGCCTTGATAAGCTCGGCTTCCAGCTGGTTGTCGGCTTTTTCGCGTTCGATACGGGCGGCTTTTACCACGCCCGACCGGCTCCAGAACCACAACGGAAAGCTCATGCCGAGCTGAACGCCTTCGAAGCCGTTCACCTTGTCGATCGACTGGTTAAAATAGCCTATGCTGAAGTTGGGAAGATATTGTGCACCCTCGTTTTTCATCACTGCATCCTGCACTTTCCGGTATTGCATGACATATGCGACGAAAGGGTTGTTTTCGAGGCCGGTAGTATCCTTCCCGGCCATGAGTTCAAGTTTTATCATCTGATCCCCGGAGGGCCTGATGGCTTTTTCGGCGTTCATCAGCACCCGCAACTCATTTTCACTTATCATCAGGTCGGCCTGCACACGCTGGTAAGTATTCATGATGGATGCCGCTT
>CAZHYA010000104.1:0-5646 GCA_964536525.1 uncultured Bacteroidales bacterium
AGAGTAGAATATACTTCGCTAAGCATGGAAGAAACTGCCTGTGGATCTTCGCCATCTTCCATTGCCTTATACAGCTTCTTGGAAGCATTCCTGAATTTCGTCCTGGCGGCCCTGTTCATTACTGTTCTCTTGGCCGTCTGTTTCACTCTCTTCTTTGCTGATGCATTGTTAGGCACTTATCACTTCTCCTCCTTTCGAGATTTACCCGTTAATTGTATCATCAATCCACTGCTTTCTTCAATTGGTGCCTCCCAACATGCCCATGGGCCTTGCCAGGGGGATCCATCCCGGCAGGGTGGTGTGGGTATGGAACCCTGAAGCCACTGATGAAACATGCACGAATGAACCCGGCGACTACTGGTTCCAGGACGATAATGTGGATCCCGTGGTGATCGATGACATGCTGTCGGCTTCCCTCAGGAAGCTTACCGGTGAGGATAGCGACAGCCTGGCGTGGGATGCCTTGTTCAGGCATTACAACGAAACCCATGGTTTTGGGAATGCAGGCTATCAGCCGGGCGAAAAGATCGCCATCAAGATCAACCTTACCACGGGTGGCTGGGGAAATGTCGACCTTTCCACTTACGACAAGACGGCCAACCTTGAGATGATGGATGCCACACCGCAGCTTATTGTGACCATGCTGAAGCAGCTTGTCGATATATACGGGATCCCGCAGGAAGACATCTCCATCGGCGACCCCATCAGGCATTTCTATAATCAATACTGGGACAGGTGTTATCCTTTGTTCCCGGGGATCCATTATCTCGACAGGGCAGGCCTGCTCGGGAGGACCAAAGCCGTGCCTTCTGCCGGCCCGGTCATGTTTTACAGCGACGGCAGCATTAATGACTCCCTGCCGCTCGCCTATACACAAAGCAAATATTTGATCAACATGGGTTGCCTGAAGCAACATGATCTTGCCGGTGGCACATTTTGCGCCAAGAACCACTTTGGCTCCATATGCCGCGACTGGGCCATGCACCTGCATTACGCCCTGCCCAGCCCCACACCCAACGGCTTTGAGAACCTGGGATACGGAAAATACAGAAACCTTGTTGACCTCATGACCCATCAGGACCTCGGGGAAAAAACGGTGCTGTTCCTTGTAGATGGCATATGGGGTGGAGAGCTGCCCGTGACGGAGCCCGTGAAATGGCAAATCGAGCCTTTCAACGACGACTGGCCGAACTCGATCTTTGTTTCGCAGGACCATGTGGCCATCGAATCCGTCGGACTTGACTTTGTGAGGGCCCAGTTTGATGAATATGCCGACATGTTCGGAGCCGATGATTACCTGCACCAGGCTGCCGACTCGGCCAACTGGGCCGATGGCATCGTTTATGATCCGGAGGATGACGGACTGTTGCTGGCCAGCATGGGTGTTCATGAGCACTGGAACAACGACACCGACAAGGAATATACCCGTAACCTCGGCACCGGCGACGGCATAGAGCTTGTAAAATACCTGATTACGGGAACAGCGGAACAGCCGGTATCGGGTGGTAACCTGTTGACAGCCTATCCTAACCCGTTCGTCGAAACGGTCACCTTCAGGTACAGCCTGAACCGGGAAGCTGAGGTTAGCTGTGAAATCTATTCTCCCTCCGGCATGAGGTGTTTTTCGTTCAGGCAAAAGCATACACAGGCCGGCACGTACAGTTTTGATTGGGAAAGCTACGGGAACCCCGATGGCATTTACATCTACACCTTCACCGCCCGCGAAGGCAACTCATTCGTCGAGATACAAAGCGGAAAGGTCGTGAAGGCAGGGAGGTAGTATTTTAAGGCTTGCTTTCCTTCAGGATCATCAGCCGCAGGCTGTTCAGTGCAGTGAGCGAGGCCACCCTGATGTTGCGCAGCCTGTCGTTACCGAACGAGTATCTTTTGGCGCTCACCCCGCCGGGGCCTGCAATGGCTATCCAGGTGGTGCCTACAGGCTTTTCAGCGCTGCCGCCTTCAGGGCCGGCAACACCCGAAACAGCGATGGCATAGTCGGTTTTGAATTTCTTCTGAACACCTTCGGCCATTTGTTTTACCGTTTGCTCACTCACCGCCCCATGCTCGGCGAGCGTCTGCTCTTTCACCCCCAGGATGCCGGTCTTGATCTGGTTGGAGTAGGCCACCACGGATCCCATAAAATAGCCTGAGCTTCCGGGGATACTGGTGACGAGGTGGGCAATATAGCCGCCGGTGCAACTCTCGGCCGTCGAGAGCGTCATGCCCCGTTCGAGGAGCAAGCGGCCGGTCACCTCTTCCAGGGTCACCTCCCCCGTACCGAAAACATAATCAGGGATCAGCTCAGCGAGTGAGGATATCCTGGCATCCATCTCCTTCTCGAGTTTGCGGGCGTCGGTGCCCGAGCCGGTGAGGCGAAGCCTGACCATTCCCGGCTGCGGGAGGTAGGCAAGTTTCATGTTCGGGGGCAACGCATCTTCCCATTCTGCGATGAGTTCCGACAAGAAGGATTCGCCCAGGCCCTGCGTAAGCAGTTTCTTGTGGATGACCTGCAGTCCGTCCTTTTTCCCGGCAAGCTGTGGCAGCACATGGTTGAGCACCATCGGCTTCATCTCGAAAGGCACCCCTGGCATGGAAACATAGATCTTGCCGTCTTTTTCGAACCACATGCCGGGTGCCGTCCCGTTTTCGTTGATGATCGGTGTGCAGTTGTCGGGAACCTCGGCCTGCCTGCGGTTGACCTCGCGGACGGGAAAGCCGCGGCTGTAGAAAAGTTTTTTTACGTATTCGTAGGAGGGCTCGTGAAATATCAGCTTCGAGCCAAAATATTCACAGAGGGTATGCTTGGTGATATCGTCCCTGGTTGGGCCCAATCCACCGGTGAGGAGGATAAGGTCGGCACGCGCCGAAGCTTCCTTCAGCGAGGACAGAATGTCTTCCCGCCTGTCGGCGATGGTGGTCACCCTGACGATGTCGATGCCTGCCAGGCTCAGCTGTTCAGCGATCCAGGAAGCATTGGTGTTGACGACCTGGCCGATAAGCAGCTCATCGCCTATGGTGATGATCTCCGTTTTCATGCCTAGTTGATCATGGATGCAAAGCCAAGCTGCCTGGGGATGATCGACATCACCGGCACCTCCGCATTGGTGAGGATATATTGCGCCGAAGAGCCCAGGAAAAGATCGAACAGGCCGGCTTCCCGCTGGGTCATGATCATGATGAGGTCGATGTCTTGCTGATCCCTGGCGTAGTCAAGTATCATCGGGGCAAGGATCCTGGATGTGCCCTGGCGCTCGATGATCTCGCCGCTACAGTCGATGCCTGCCTTCCTGACAAAGTCAGTGACCTGCTTCATCTGGCGCTGTAACTTCGTAAGGATGCTCTTGCTGCCTGTCGACCAGTAAATGGAAACCACCTTGATGGTGGATCCGAAAAGTTTTGCCATCTCGATGGCGTGGCTGACCTTCTGCCTGGTTTCTTCCGTCAGGTCGAGCGGCAGCAGAATGCTCCTGCAGCCGTTTGTCTTGTGGGCATTTTTGACCGTGATCACCGGGCATTCTGCCTTCTTGATGACCCGGAGCGCATTGTTGCCAATGCTGTTGTCCGGCGAGTCGATCTTGTCGCTGTTGATACCCTGCACGATGAATTTGGAGTTGAGCAGGTGCGATGCCTTGAGGATCTTGTCATGTGCCTTCCCGTGCGAGATCACGGCGCTGACCTTCGTGCCCGAACGCTTTGCGGCATCGGCTGCGATCTGCTGCAACTGGTCGCGCACCTGGTCCTCATATTCTTTCCGCATGGTTTTGGAACGTTCACCGCCAAAAGCGGCAAAAAGGCTCTGGTTATCACGGATCACATGGAAAAGGGTGATCTCCAGACCGGTCATCCTGGCGAGGTTGAACGACTCCTCAAGGGCTGCCAGCGAACGTTCGCGGAAATCGGTCGGGACAAGGATGGTATTATAGATGTTTTTCATGATCCTTTCGTTTAAAGTGACAAAAGTATTAATTTTGTGTGATGAAGCGGCTGAAAGAATCGGAATTGATCATCAACCCCGACGGGAGCCTCTATCACCTCAACCTCCGGCCCGAACATCTTGCCAGGAAGGTCATCCTTGTCGGCGACCCCCAGCGTGTCCCCATGGTTTCGTCATTCTTCGATAAGATCGAATTCATTTTCGAAAACAGGGAGATCGTCACACATACAGGCTACTGCAACGATGTGCGCCTCACCGTGATGTCGACAGGCATGGGCACCGACAACATTGATATTGTGATGAACGAGCTGGATGCCCTGGTTAACGTGGATCTCATCACACGTACTGTGAAGGAAAAACACACAAGCCTCGATATTGTTCGACTGGGAACCTCGGGGGCCATGCAGCCCGACATTCCAGTCGATTCTTTTGCCGTGGCTACGCACGGGCTCGGCATCGACGGGTTACTGCATTTTTACAGGCACCGTTATGTCTGCGACAGGAAAATGACTGCGGCCTTCATCAGGCAGACCCGATGGCCCGGGATCCTGCCCGAACCTTATGCGGTGAAAGGTTCTCCGCGCCTGGCGGGGCTTTTCGGGGAAGGCTTTCACAAGGGCATCACCATCACGGCCCCCGGTTTCTACGGGCCCCAGGGAAGGCAGATCCGCCTGGAAACGGCGTTCCCCCAACTCAATGAGCGGATATCACGATTCCGCTACCATGATGAGCGGATCATCAATTTTGAAATGGAAACTTCGGCCCTCTATGCGCTGGGTAAGATGCTTGGCCATAATACCCTGACCGTATGTTCGGTGCTGGCCAACAGGATGAAGGAAACCTACTCGCGTAAGCCGAAGGAGACCATCAGGAAGCTCACTGCCCTATTACTTGAAAAACTGGCTGTTAAGGAATCAGCTGCATGATCAGGGCTTTTTGCCTGTGAGCAGCTCATCGATATTCCGGGGAAGGTAATTCCGCATGATGTTGCTGACCATGTCAACGTATCCTTCACCTTTCACAGAGTATTTTGTAAGCTGAAGCGCCAGGGCAAGCGGGTCGACAGGTTCCTTCTCCTCCCTGAATTGCAGCCTCGCATCGCGCAATCCGCGGTAAGCATATCCCGTATTTAGGATCCATAGATAATCTTCTATCCCCGACATTTCGTCAGGGTAAACCTTAACGTAAAATGTTGCGCTGTCGGTGCCGGCCGGCTTAACGCCGCAGCCTTCAGTGTAGCAATGAACCCCGAAATAGTTGTTGCCTTCCCTGGCAAAGCCGGAACTACCCCAGCCCGATTCGATAATGGCCTGGGCCATCACAAGCCGAACAGGAATAATATCGACCCTTTTCAGCAGCCTGGCAATGCTGTTTTCAATTTCTTCGGCATTCGTCACCTCGCCGGCGACCAACGGCTCAAGGCGGTATTCTTTGAGGTATGCGTTCAATGTTTCCAGTTGTCGCTTGTTCGGTGCGCCATCCGCTTTGATGTTGTCGCGCAGGTCGAGGATTGCGTTTCGCTGCCCCAGTATCTTGTTGTTGGCGGTATGGATCTCGGGCAGGAAGCGGGCAATAAAACGCTTGTGCGATTGAGGGATCTCACGAAGGGTGATGATATCCGACGAATTAACGGGCAGTGGGGCAACGATCTCGTGCCGCGGGGAAGGACCGCTGCAGCAAGACAGCAAACCGGCCAGAATGAACAATGACAA
>CAZHYA010000104.1:5656-7872 GCA_964536525.1 uncultured Bacteroidales bacterium
CGTTGATAATGTAACTTGATTTTTTTCAAAATACCCCGATTAAGTATTAATTTTGGTTGCAATATTATAAAAAACCGGCATCAACGGTAATAAACTCAAAAACGACCCGGAAATTGTCATTTATGGCGGCGACCGACAAAAATAAGGAACTGAATGCGCTCGTGAGCATGCTCGACGAACCGGATGCTGTCGTGTACGGGCATATCCGGTCCAGGATACATGCCTTTGGCACGGAAGCCATCCCTGCACTGGAAGCGAAATGGGAAGATTCGTTCGACCCGCTTTTGCAGGAGCGCATAGAGGAGATCATCCACCTTATCCAGATCGACGACCTTTATGCAGCCATTTCAAGCTGGGCCCGGCTGGGCAGCGACGACCTCATGAAAGGCTTTATGACGGCGGCCCGCTACCAGTACCCCGACATGGATGCCGAAAAGGTGATCAAGCAGGTCGGACAACTGGTTCAGGATGTGTGGCTCGAACTCAACAAGAATCTCACCGCCCTGGAAAAGATCAAGGTGGTGAACCATATTTTGTTCGATGTGCATAAATACAGGGGTAACAAGAGCAACATCAAAAGCCCCGACAACCTTTACCTCAACATCCTTTTGGAGACAAAGAAGGGAAGCCCCCTATCGATAGGCATCCTCTACATCATCATCGCCCGCAGCCTGAATTTGCCGGTCTACGGTGTCGACCTGCCCAATCATTTTGTGCTTGCCTACCTCGATGAATCGCCCGGAGGCATGCCTGACCCTGCGAAGGCCAGCGCCCTCTTCTATATCAACCCCTTCAACCGGGGCACGCTGTTTACGCATAACGAGATCGAATCGTATATCCGGCAGATGAACATTCCGCGTAACGGAAGCTATTTCCGCCCCTGCTCCAACATCACCATCATCAGGAGGGTCTTCGGTGAACTGATCGACCTGCACGAGGCGCAGGGCAATAAGGAAAAGGTGGAAGAACTGAAAAAACTTTCTTCGGCGCTCTGAAACCTGTCACCTTCTGCTGCGGAAGATGCTGCCGGCGGTCGTAACGATGATCTTGATGTCGCGGGCCAGCGACCGCTCACTGATGTATTTCATGTTGAGCTCGAGTTTTGCCGGCATCACTTCGCTGATGTAAGTGGCTTCGGGGTTGGGGCTAGCAGCCAGGAGCTCGGATTCATCGATATAACGCAGCGAGGCATAGTCGGTCAACCCAGGCCTTACCTTCAGCACCTCCATTTGCTCGACGGAATACAGGTCGACATATTTCCTCACTTCGGGCCGGGGCCCCACGAAGCTCATGTTGCCTTTAAGGATATTGAAGAGCTGGGGAAGCTCGTCGAGCTTGGCTTTCCTCAACCGGCGGCCTGCACGTGTGATCCTGGGGTCCTGCCCGCCGATGGTGAGGAGCCCCCTGGTGTCGGCCCCGGGTTTCATCGTGCGGAATTTATACATCCTGAAATCGCGGTTTCCCCTGCCAACCCTCAACTGCGAATAGATGATGCCTCCACCGGAGTCGATCATGATCCATATCCCTATGATCATGAACAGTGGAGAGAGCAGCAGGATCGAAAAGCAGGCAAGGACGATATCGAAGATCCTCTTGGTCATGAGATGATTTCTTCTTCAACCGATCTTGTCACGGTGTTGATGACCTCCTCCACCTGTCCGTCGCTAAGGTCGTAGTATACCGGAAGCGAGATCACCCGGCTGAAATGGTCGTAGCTCAATGGGTAATCGCCGATGTCGTAACCTGATTGCCGATAATAGCTCAGCAAGGGCAGCGGGATGAAATGTACGTTCACCGATACGCCCCTTTCAAAGATACGGCTGATGATTTTGTCGCGCTGCTCCCGGTCGATGCCCTTGACCCTGAGCAGGAACACATGGCACGACGACATCTTTGTGCTGCTTTCATAAGGGGGGATTATGGCCCAGGACTTACCTGCAAAGCCCCTGGCATAGCTGTCGAAGATGGCTTTTCTCCTCACGAGCATGTCGTCGTCGTAACGCTGAAGCTCTACGATGCCCATGGCTGCCTGTATGTCGGTCATGTTGCACTTGTATCCCGGCTCGATCACATCGTACTGCCAGCTCCCGGCCTGTGTCTTCGCCAGGGCGTCCTTGGTCTGTCCGTGCAGGGATTTTATGCACAGGTAATTGTAGATATCCTGGTTGTTGAAGGGAGCAGGGAGGTTAAGGCATATGGCACCCCCTTCGGCGGTG
>CAZHYA010000105.1:0-7861 GCA_964536525.1 uncultured Bacteroidales bacterium
GTTGATCGCAAATACGACATGTGCCTTCCCATCGAAATCAAGTGCAATATTGGCTGCATTGCAGACACTGAAAAAGGTATCGGTGATGGTGGTGTTCCAGTCGAAGAACGGATAGGGATGTTCCCAGATCACGGTCTTTTCCCAGGTGTCGCCGTTATCGTCCGATTTCATCATGAACATGTCGGCCCAGTCGCTGGCATGCAACATAACCACTGTATTTCCCCTGGCGGCCATGGTATAGTCGTCGGCGCCCAGTTCTTTGTAATCATCTTCCCCCATACCGTCCAGGATAACATTTTGCGGATCCCAGGTCTCGCCACCGTCGGTGGAACGGGAATAGAGCAATGCCGTCATCTGCCCCATGTATTCAACATAGGAATTCACGAACATGTGGATGATCTCGTTATTTTCGCCGGAGGTGACCATCCTGGGCCAGGTGAGGTCGTTTTCGATGCCGGCAGGGCCGAGGAAGTTGGTCTGTACCCAATCCCCTTCGCCTTTGAAATCGCGTTGCGACCATTCAAGGCTGGTGACGCCATTATGGGCCACGGAGATCTCACCGCCGGGCCCCCAGGCAGCGATGCTGGGCCATCCGCAACGGTTGGTCTGTATGCGCTGCGTAGGCCACGGGCCCCATTCGGTGCCGTCGAAATAATTATAACCTGTGCCCCGGTCGTTGAAGGCTGTGGCGTCAATACCCCTGGTCCAGACTGCGGCCATGGTACCATCGTCCCACACCTGCAGGCGGTTGCTGATGCTGGCATTCGACTGGAGATCGTACCAGGTCTCGCCGAGTTCGGTTTCATCAGGCCCGAGCATGCCTTTGTTGGTGACCATGCTGACCTGCTGGTTCATAAATGGGTTGATGGCCGTGGTAGGTTTCCGGTATTCCACCCTGGCCGTTTTTTCCAGCAGCGACCCATTCACTGTGGGGATGTTCTGTGCACTCAGGGCAAGGCCGATACAGAGCACAAGGGCAAAAAGTAAATTTTTTTTCATGGTTGAACAGATTTATTGAACATTAAATTGATGTGTGAATGTCCGGTCAATAATGTGAAACATAATCCCCTGTCCTGCTGAAAAGGCAGAGATGGATGACGAGTTCCAAATGATCAATTCCCCGGATTTCTATCAGATAATAAAAATAGTAAAAAAACCGGCAGACTTCAAGTCTTCTTCCTCCCTTAACATGAAAATAACACAACATGAAATAAAAAAGGCTGCCTGCCATTGGTGGCAGGCAACCTTTGCAGTGAAATAAAATATTCTTTATTCAACGACCATCGACCTGGTGGCCGTGCGGGCCCCGCTGGTCACGGTGTAGAAATATACACCTGCTTCGAGCCCTGATGCATCAACACTGATGTAATGCGTTCCGGCATTGACATCGCCTTTGTTGATGCTCATCACTTTTTGCCCGGTAATGTTCACGATTTCGATATTCAGCGGGCCGGCAGTTTCAAGTTCTACCCTGATGCTGGTCTGGCTGCTGACCGGGTTGGGATAGTTTTGTTCAACCGTCAGGCCTTTGTTATTTTCCGTACCCTCTCCGATGCCCGTGGTGAGGTCTGATTTCGGCAGCTGGCTGAAATAGATCCTGTTCTCCTGGTAGGCATGGTCGCCGTGGATGCCGTTTCCGGGAGTAATATCGGCGTTGTAGATATAATAGATATAGTCGTCCGACGTATGGGCCAGGACGGGATGGATACACTCATCGAAGATATGGGTGATATCGTTGGTCAGGTCCATGAAATCCCCCCACATGCCACCGTCGTAGGCGCGTGCCCAGAGGTGCTTGTAGTTGTAGGTATCGTTCTGGTAGGTCTCGGTGGTCGAGGCAAAGATCACGAACCTGCGGCCCTGGGCGTCCACGGTGATGGTCGGCATCCCGGAGGGGCCCAGCTGGCGGTAGTAATAGATGTCGTCCATCAGGGTGATCACCCCGTCGCCATCCACATCCTGCATCCAGCCGATATAGTTATAGTCCTCAACCAGTTCGGTATTGGCATAGCCATACTGTGGCGGGGCGAGGGCTGCATGATCGTTGGAGAAGGTTTCCATGTCTTCGTTCCAGTAGCCAACACCGTCGACATAGGGGAAAAGGTTATAGGTGGTCCCCACTTCGAGGTGCATCACTCTGTTGATCCCGAACACTACGTGGCATTTGCCGTAGGGGTCGATGGTGATGTTGGCCGAGTTGTCGACACAGAAGAAAGTATCGGCTATGGTGGTGTTCCAGTCGAAGAACGGGTAAGGGTGTTCCCAGATCACGGTCTTTTCCCAGGTTTCACCGTTGTCGGTCGATTTCATCAAGAACAGGTCATGCCATGCGCCTGCAACCAGGAAGGCCACGGTATTCCCTACCGGGTAGGCAAAGATATACTCATCGGCACTGAGGTCGAAATAGTCGTCGGGGCCCATGCCATCAATGAATACATTTTCAAGATCCCATGTTTCTCCGCCATCGGGAGAAAATGAATAGACTACGGCGGCATCCATGCCCTGGTAGGGGTCGTAGCTGTTGGCCAGCAAGTGTAAGCCCATCAGGTCGGGTCCGGTGGTGACGATCCTGGGCCATGCCAGTGAGGGCGGCCCTGACGATCCGATATAGGTTGACTCGGTCCAGTCGCCGGTCCCGGCTGTTTCCCTTGTATTGTATACCAGGTTTGTCGGGTAATTATGGGCCAGTACGATCTCGCCCCCGTCGCCAAGGGGTGCATAATTCGGCCAGCCTGTCTTGATGCTTTCGATCCTGACAGTGGCGTTTGGTCCCCATTCGGTGCCATTGTAGAAGTTATAGCCCGATCCCCTGTCGGGAAAAGCATCGGCCTCGAAGCCCATGGTGTACACGGCAGCCATGCGGCCATCTTCGTAACGGTAGAACCGGTTGTTTACGGATCCGTTGCTCCAGAAATCATACCATGAGGTTCCGAGGATGTGCTCAGCAGGGGCAACAGCCGTCCCGCGGGTGGTATAGTTCACTTCATTGTTGAACGGAGTGAAGCTCTCGACCGGCGCCCTGAATTCGGCCTTCACCGATTTATTGATGAGTGCTTTGGATGGAAGTGCCTGCTGGCCCATGAGGGAAATCCCGAAGCCAACAGCCAGGCATAAGAGTAAGATTTTTTTCATTTTAAAACATTTTAGTTAAACATTGCATAATACGAAGGATAAAGGTATAAAAAATTCTTTCCTTAATAAAGCCTGTCGCAATAAAAAAACCCCCGTTGCAATAACGGGGGTTCCATTTCACAAGTGAATATGCTATTCCACGATCATTTTCCTGGTCACCTGGCTTTCGCCTGCGGTAACGGTGTAGAAGTATACACCCGCCTGAAGGTTCGTGGCATCGATAGTGAACACGTGGTTTTGTGCAGGCACATGGCCCTTGTTGATCTCCAGCACCTTCTGTCCGGTCATGTTCGTAACGACCAGCGAGAGCTCGGCCGGCCTTTCGAGCCTGACATTAACATTCGAATGCCCGTTGAAGGGGTTCGGGAAGTTCTGTGAAACAGAAGAGATATCTTCAACTTCCTGTTCGCTCAGGCCTGTAATGAGGTCGGATTTCGGCAGCATGCCATAGATCCACCGGTTTTCCTGGTAGTCGTGGTCGCCGTCGAGGGCATTGCCCGGGGTGATGTCGGCCTGGTACATGTAATGGATATGTTCGTCCGATTCATTCCCGATCATGGGGTATACGCAATCGTCAAAAACGTGTACGATCTCGGATGTAACATCCATGAATTCGCCCCAGATGGTATTGGCATAGGCCCTGGCCCAGATGTGCTTGTAGTTGAGGGGCTCTGTCCCACCGGTATAGACATAGGTTTCGGTGTTGGATGAATAGATCACGAAACGCCTGCCCCAGTCATCGACGTGGATCGCGGGTGGCGTCGACATGCCATAGGTACGCAGGGGTAAAGCTCCTTCAAGGGTTACCACCCCGTCGCCGTCAACATCCTGCATCCAGCCAATATAGGTCACATCTACTTCCAGTTCCGAAGCTTCATAGCCCAGCCCCGGAGGAGCCAGTGCATTGTAATCGTTGGAAAACGGCTCCATCATGTCGTTCCAGTAGATGATCCCTTCCCAATCTGGATTATAGGCATAGAATCCGCCCGTACCGTCGTTGATATAACGGGTAAGGCCGAACACCACATGGGCATGTCCCTGGTTGTCGATGGCCATATGACCGCTGAAGTCGGGGCAGAAGAGGGTATCGCAGGGGTCAGCCGAGTTATAGAAAGGTATGGGGTGTTCCCACACGATCACCCTCTCCCAGGTGTCACCATTATCGTCCGACCTCAGATAGAACAGGTCGGAATAGGCATTGGCGTATAGAATACAAACAACATTGCCGTTCGAGGCAAGTACGTATTTATCCTGCGTGATCTCCAGATAATTATCGTCACCCATTTCCGGGGGAACGATGTTATGCGGATCCCAGGTATCCCCGCCATCGGCTGTGCGTGAATACACTACCGTGGTGGTCTGTCCCATCCATTCACCATTGGTGCACACCAGGATGTGGTTGTACTCGTTGTTCTCTCCCGAGCTCACCATCCTGGGCCAGGTGATGGCATCTTCGATGCCGGCAGGCCCCAGGAAGTTGGTCTGGGTCCAGTCGCCCGTTCCCTTGGTTTCGCGCTGGATGATCTCCAGGCCTGCAGAGCCGTTGTGAGCCACGCCCATCTCTCCGCCCGGTCCCCAGGAAGCAATATTGGGCCAACCCGTCTTTATATTTTCAATCCTCATGACAGGTTGCGGGCCCCATTCCGTGCCATTGTAATAGTTGTACCCCGTGCCCCTGTCGGGAAATGAGGAAGCCTCAATGCCATACATAAAAACGCCGGCCATGGTACCGTCGTCAAAGCACCAGCAGCGGTTGCCGATGTTGAAGTTTGAGAAAAGGTCGTACCAGGTAATCCCGAGGGTTGTTTCCGAGGGGGCCAGTGCATCGGAACTTCTGAGAAAGCTCACCGGATTGTTGAAGTTCGTGGCATCATCGGTGGCCCGGTTGAACTTCTCGGTTTCGAATTTTGCCAGTCTGTACTTGTTGGCTGCCCCCTGGCTGAACACCGCCAGGCTGAAGCATACCAGCAGACTGAAGAGTAGAATTTTCTTCATAGGTTAAACAGTTTTTGGGTTAAACATTAATTAGGCGTAACGTGCTAATATACAAAATTAAAACCATGAAGTAAAGTTCAATATAAAAAAAAAGCCTCCGCGGTCCGGCGGAGGCTTTGAAAAAGTATTGTCGCAATGATTATTCTACGATCATTTTGCGGGTCACCTGGCTGTCGCCTGCGGTCACGGTATAGAAATAGATACCGGCCTGGAGGCTTGAAGCGTCAAGGGTGAAGGTGTGGGTCTGTGCAGGGACCTGGCCCTTGTTGATCTCGATCACTTTCTGACCGGTCATGTTGGTCACTGTGAGCGAGAGCTTGGCAGCCTTTTCGAGGTTCACGGTAACCGTCGATACGGTGCTGAACGGGTTGGGATAGTTCTGCGATACGTGTGAATCGTCGATCAGTGCGGTTTCTTCAACACCAATGCCGGTCCACGACGGGGTCAGTTCAACCTTCGGCAGCATAGCATAGATCCACCTGTTTTCCTGGTAGGCGTGTTCATCGTCGAGGGCAATGCCCGGGGTGATGTCGGCCTGGTAGATGTAGTGGATGTTCTCATCCGATGAGCCGGCAAGGATCGGGAACACACATTCGTCGAAGATGTGGGTGATATCGGACGTAAGGTCCATGAATTCGCCCCAGCCTTCCGAACCGGTTGCATTGTCGTAACCCCTGGCCCAGATGTGCTTGTAGTTATAGGTGTCGTTCTGGTAGGTTTCGGTGGTTGATGCAAAAAGCACATACCTGTAACCATACTCATCAACGGTGATGGTCGGCATGCCCGAAATACCCAGCTGGCGGTAGCTGATCAGTTCATCCGTGAGGGTGATCACGCCGTCGCCGTCAACATCCTGCTGGTAACCGATGTAGTTCACATCCTCTACCATTTCGGAGCTTGCATAACCGTACTGCGGCGGAGCAAGGGCGCTCAGGTCGTTGCTGAACGGATCCATCATGTCGTTCCAGTATCCGATACCGTCGACATAAGGATAGTAGTTATAGGTGGTCCCGACTTCCCAGTGGGCAACCCTGGTGATCCCGAATACCACGTGCACGTGGCCATCATAGTCGATGGTAAGGTGAGCCGAGTTATCGCAGGCAAACATGGTGTCGGCAATGGTGGTGTTCCAGTCGAAGAACGGATAGGGGTGTTCCCAAACCATCACTTTGTCCCAGGTGTCGCCATTGTCGTCGGACCTCATGTAGAAAAGGTCGTGCCATGCGCTACCGATCAGGATGGCAACGGTGTTGCCCCTGGTGGCGATGGTGTATTCGTCGGCTGCTACTTCAAAGAGCTCGTCCGGGCCCGTACCTTCCATCACCACATTTTGCGGATCCCAGGTGGCACCGCCGTCGATGGAGCGGGAATAGAGCAGCGCCGTAGCCTGACCCATATATTCAACATAGGAGTTGGTGATCATGTGGATCACTTCATTGTTCTCACCTGAAGTGGCCAGCCTGGGCCAGGTAAGGTCGTTCTCGATGCCGGCAGGTCCGATGAAGTTGGTCTGGGTCCATGCTCCGGTGCCCTTGGTGGCACGCTGGATAAATTCAAGCCCGGCAACGCCATTATGGGCGACGCTCATCTCCCCTTCTGCTCCCCATGCCCAGTTTGAGGGCCATCCGGTCTTAAGGCTTTCAATTCGTGCCGTGGGAACAGGGCCCCACTCGGTACCATCATAGAAATTGTAGCCGGTGCCCCTGTCGGGGAATGCAGTGGCTTCAACACCGAAAATGAAAGTACCGGCCATGGTACCGTCTTCCCAGCGGTAGAAACGGTTGCCGATGAATTTATTGGAAAAAAGGTCGTACCATGTGGTGCCAATTACATGCTCGGTAGGAGCAAAGGCGCCAGTGCTCCTGACCATGCTAACAGGGTTGTTGAAGTTGGTAGCATTGTCGGTGCCCTTGATAAAAGTGGCTTCTGCCGTTTTTTGGAGCAGTTCCTTGGACACGGTAGGGGCATTCTGGTTATATGCCACCACACCGATACAAAGAGCTACACCTAAGAGTAATAGCTTTTTCATTGGAAAATAGAATTTTAGTTAAACAATAATTAGGTTATAGATTAGCTCAGTTAAGTTAAATGTGTGGCGAAGTTAAACATTTTGTTCATTCCCCACTAAAAAATAGACATAAAAATATTAGCTGCGGTTGCATGTGATGCATGAAAATATTTTAATAACGGAATGCCGTTCCGGAGGATATTCCCTGCCATGGCTTTATTGACAGCCGATTTTCGTATTCCATGACTAGGCCGTACCGGCACCCAGGGCGATGATCTTCGAGCGCCGGGCATTCTTCGACTCATCGAAGAGTTTGCGCATGGTGTAATGGCGCATACCGAAATATCCACCCACTGCCTCATGCAGTGCCCGCATCTTGGCGTTGAAGTCGCCGACCCACGACATCTCAATGGTGTCGTAATGGGGTTTTGTCTTCATCACCATATCCATATGCTTGAAGATGGCCGATTCGATGCCGTGGCGCTGGTATTGCGGCACCACGCCCATCACGGTGATGCGTGTACGCGTGATGGTCTTGTTCCACTTGTAGTAGAGGAAGCGCAGCTTATTCCATAGATGCATCCTGCCATTCAGCTTTTTTAGGATCATGTTCAGGTCGGGAAGCATCACCAGGAAGGCGATGGGCTCCTCATGGTGGTAGGCAAACCAGATAAACTCCTCCACCAGGATAGGTGCAAGACCAAACGACGGCTCATCCAGTATCAT
>CAZHYA010000106.1:0-2463 GCA_964536525.1 uncultured Bacteroidales bacterium
CTTCAAAGACTCAAGGACATCCTGGAAGGAGGATCTACTGAATATCATCTGCACACCCATCCCTTCAACAGGCCGGGAAAAGCTGAAGGCATACTCTGTGGCGGCAACCTTTCCATGCTTTACAGCCTCAGCGGCACCTCAACGGATATCGATACCGATGGTAAGGTCCTCTTCATCGAGGACCTCGACGAATACCTTTACCATGTCGACCGGATGATGATGAACCTGAAACGGTCGGGCAGGCTCGAGGGCCTTGCAGGGCTTATCGTCGGAGGCATGAACAAGATGAATGATAATGAGATCCCCTTCGGGAAGCCGGCTTATGAGATCGTTGCCGAAACAGTTTCTTCCTTCCTTTTCCCTGTCATCTTCGGTTTCAGGAGCGGTCATACCCCCGAAAACATGGCGCTGATCATGGGCGCAGGGGTCACTATGGAAGCAGCGGAAAGCTGTATGCTGAAATTCTGAACCTGCCTCACTTGCTTTTCTTTGAAAACTTTTATGCCAACAGGTGCGACAATTTCCCTTTTCCGGTATTAATAGTTAGGGGGCAATGAAATATCATCATCATGGCAGAGCACAATGAACTGGGTAAAAGTGGCGAAGACCATGCCTGCGAATACCTCGCTGCCAAGGGATATACGATCCTGGAGCGTAACTGGAGGCATAGGAATGACGAGATCGACATCATCGCCATGAAAGGGGAAACCCTCATTTTCGCGGAAGTGAAGACCCGGAGCAGTCTTTACTTCGGCGAACCGCAGGTGTTTGTCACAAAAAAGAAACAAAAGCTTACCATCAGGGCCGCCAACGCTTACATCCACGCCCACAATGTGGACCTTGAAGCCCGTTTCGACATCATCTCCGTGCTCATCTCCTACGGCAAGGTGAGCATCAGCCATATCGAGGATGCATATTATGCTACGCTTTAGCACTGAGATTTGAGTAGTGAGCTTCATATCTTTACGCTCAGTACTCATGTCTCACTACTTATTTGAAGTATCTTTGCCCCCAATTCACTTTCACTATGGACGAAAAGAAACAGGGCGGAGAGAAGCGCAAGCGCCACGGCGATTATTCGGCTTTCTACCGTAAGCCCAAGCCCGGCGCTAAAAAGAGGTCTCCCGGTGCACCGGCCAGGGATAAATACAAGCCCGACAAGGTGAAATCGGGTGGTTACCTCAGGGAAGAGGACGACGGCCTGATCCGCCTGAACAAGTACCTGGCCGATGCCGGCATCTGTTCACGGCGCGAAGCTGATAAGCTCATTGCCAGCGGTACTGTGAAGGTCAACGGCAAGGTGGTTACCGAGCTGGGCACCAAGGTATCGCCCACCGACAAGGTGATGTACGGAGGCGAGACGCTGAGGCGGGAGAAACTTCGCTACCTGGTGCTAAACAAGCCGAAAGATTTTATCACCACCACCGACGACCCGCAGGAGCGCAAGACGGTGATGAACCTGGTAGAAAAGGCCTGTCCCGAACGCATTTACCCGGTGGGCCGTCTTGACAGGATGACCACGGGGGTGCTGCTGTTCACCAACGACGGCGAACTCGCCAAAAAGCTCACGCATCCCCGGCATGGCATACGAAAGATCTACCATGTGGTGCTCCACAAGCAACTTACGAAAGCCGACTTTGAAAAGATCACCACCGGTATCGAACTCGACGACGGGCCTATCAAGGTCGACAAGCTTTCGTGGATCGAAGACGGAAAGATCAAGAAGGAAGTGGGGCTGGAACTCCATTCAGGCCGCAACCGCATCGTACGAAGGATCTTCGAATCGCTGGGCTATAAGGTCGTTCGTCTCGACAGGGTCGTCTTTGCCGGGATCACCAAAAAAGATACCCCCCGTGGCAAATGGCGCATGCTGACCGAAGCCGAGGTAAACATGCTGAAGCGCCTGCCGAAATAGCCTTGATGGCTTTTGGAGTGATCATCCTGCCCTGCTGATCTTGTGCAGCAGGTCCTTTTTCAATATCCTGATCATCTTCCCGTCGACCTCGATGATGCCATCCTCCGAGAAATCGTGGATGAACCTGGTCACCGTTTCGCGGGAGGTTCCGATATAATCGCCCAGCTCCGACCGGGTGAGCGGAATCTCGATCAGGTTGCTGCCATAGATATGCTGGGAAAAGTACAGCAGGGTGTCGGCAAAGCGGGCCGAGAGCTGCTTGTGAAGCTTATCAACAAAAATGCGGTAATGTTCAACGATGTCGGTACTGAGCGTTTTCATCACCTCCAGTGCAAAGCGGCCGTTGTTCTCGATCAGGTGGCGGTATCCTGAATAATCAATGAAGCAGGCCAGCGTGTCGCTGAGCGCCGTAACGGCATAGCTGTGGATCTTATTGGCAAATACGTCGGAAACCCCCACAAACAAAGGACCCTTATCGATCTTCAGGATCTCATCCTTCCCGTGTGTGCCGGTAAGGTGTATCTTGAAGATCCCCGACTTGATGAACA
>CAZHYA010000106.1:2473-7847 GCA_964536525.1 uncultured Bacteroidales bacterium
TTCTGGGTGAAGGCTCCCTGCTTGATGATGGGCTCATCCTTGCGGAAACTGATTTCCGTACTGTTGGCGCACAGGATCTCCATCTCGTGCTCATCGAGGTTGAACACCGAACTCGATTTTACCGCACAATCCTTGCACAAAGGCCCCATTTTCTTCTTTTCCCCTGCCTGGTCCATAGGTTCAATTCTTTATGCTAATATATAAAATTGTTTCATGTTTCACACCCGGGTGAAAGAAATTTATCATTGGCAAGCAGGTAATTGAATATCCAAACCCTTGACATGGCCTCTTAAATGTGCGTACTTACGTGTGATTAAAATGGCTTAACCATGAAAGCAGAAAGATCATTGCCCCGTTTCGGATCGATCGGCATGTGGCTGATTTACGGATGCCTCAGCGCCATGATCCTCACATCATTGGGATCACTGGTTTTCCTGGTCGTCATCTGCACATGCTGAGGACCACGCCCGCCTGATCCATTTTTCAACCCTTGCTATCCGGCTGCGTCCGGAGTGGCAGATATCCTGTAGGTTCACCCGCAACAACTTCCTGTCGATTTTTTCCGCTTGGTTATATGCATGATGTTATCTTTGTTCTCTGTCCGTGAAGTAATTTTTTTTAGATCCTGAATGATCTTTTTTGCTTCCGGGGTGTTAACTAATTTGTTAAGTCTTATTATGCACTTTTTTAACCGAAAACTAACTCCAGAATCATGAAACAAAGGATTTACGCACTCAGCATCATGCTGACCATTTTCTTTTCCTTTTCCGGCAGTGTGCTGTTAGCGCAGACCGACGACGATCCCAACCTCGACAGGATCCCCGACGATTTTCTCGAATACCAGTCCAACAGGGCGCCATGGCCCAGCACGGTCATAACCATTGACGGCTACGACAACTACTACCTTGGTATCGACTTTGCCGAAGGGCATATCAGTGAGGACCCGCAGGCTCCGGGCGATTATTTTGTGGCTTTCAATATCGATGAGACCTACTATACGAATAACGGCCACGACTGGTTTGGTTCCAATGTGAGCTGGGGCGGATACTACATCCGCGGCGACGTGCTCACCGCCTACGACGGCGACGGTGTGCTCTATTACGAGAATATGTACGGATCATCGATACAGGGATGTGTGCTGGTGAAATCGACCGACAATGGTCAGACATGGTCCTCACCCATTGTAGCCATCGCCGGCAACGACAAGAACTGGCTCTGCGCCGACCAGACCGATGGCCCTTATGCCAACTATGTGTACACAACCATGACCAACAACGGCAAAGGCAATTTTGCCAGGAGTACCAACCAGGGTGCCTCTTTCACCAGTACTTTCCAGCCGACCACCCAGTCGTTGCCGGGCATGATGGTGTGTGTGGGCGCCTGGGGCAACACCGACGGTGGGGCTGTCTACGTGGTGACCAACTCCGGAAGTTCATTTTCTTCGATCTATACTTTTTACCAGTCGCTCAACGGCGGGCAGTCGTTCACCCTCATGTCGCAGCAAAGCTTTGCCGGCTATGTGGGTACCGACGTCAACGGGCGTAATTCGGTGAACAACATGCGTACGCGTCCCTACCCGTTCATCACGGCCGACAACAGCGACGGTCCATACCGCGGCAGGCTTTACCTGATCTATGCCTCCAACCAGCCGGCAGGCAACGGCAATAAGCCCGACATCTTCAGCCGATACTCCGATGATGGCGGCGCCACCTGGTCGACAGCCAAGGTGGTGAACGACGACTTCCCCTCCAACGGTAATTCACAGTGGCACCCGGCCACCTGGTGCGATTATGAGACCGGCAGGCTCTATGTGCAGTGGATGGATACGCGCGACACGCCTACGGCCGACAGTGCCCTCATCTATGGCACCTATTCCGACGACGGCGGCCAGACCTTCGTACCCAACCATGCCATCTCGAACGTGAAGATGAAGATCAACTGTACCACCTGTGGCGGCGGCGGTACCCCCAGGTACCAGGGCGACTACAACGGCATCGTGTCGAACCCGGTGACCTCGATGGCCACCTGGGCCGACTTCCGCAACGGCAACTTTGCCACCTATACTGCTTATTTTCCCGACTATGCCATGACGGTCTCACCGGCCACGGCACCGACAGTCGGCAATGTGGCTACGCTGAATGCCGAAGTTCCGGATGTGAAGGCCTATGATGATGACGTGATCTTCACGGCCGAGGTGGAAACGCCTCCCATGGGTTCTTTCACCGTGAACTATCCTTCGGGCAATACCCTTTCCGTTTTCCCGGGATCGCTGCCCATAGAAGTGATCTCCGACGGGGACGTACCTCCAGGGTTCTATGATGTCACGATCACCGGCGAAGGCCCCAACGGCACCCCGGTGCATATCCGCAACGCCATGGTGGAAGTGGTTCCCATGGCCCCGCCCACGGCAGGGTTCAGCGTTGACAACACGGAGATCTGTCCGGGCGAGTCGGTCGACTTCACCGACGGGTCGACAGGCAGTCCGACCTCATGGCAGTGGACCTTCTACGGCGGCGAGCCCGCAACCTCCACCGAACAGAACCCTTCCGGCATCGTATACAATACGCCCGGCACCTATGATGTGAAGCTGGTGGTGGGCAACAGCGCCGGCAACGACAGCCTCACACAGGCTGACCTGATCCTGGTGAAAACCCCTCCGCCTGCGCCCACGGCAGAGGATGAAGAAGTTTGTTTTGGCGAGCCGGTGCCCGATCTTTTTGTCTGGGGCGATAACATCAGTTGGTACAGCGATCCGCTGCTTACCACCCTTGTATACTTCGGCAACAGTTTCCCGACAGGGCATACCGATCCCGGCACATACACCTATTATGCCACAACTACCGTAGCCGGTTGTGAAGGGGAGGCCACCGAAGTGAGCCTGACCATCTTCGAACTGCCCGAGGTGGGCCTTTCGCCCTTTGATGCCGTATGTGTGGATGCACCTGCATTCGCGCTCAGCGGCGGCACACCGGAGGGTGGCACATACACGGGCGACGGTGTTACCACTGGCGGAATCTTCGATCCCGCAGTGGCAGGCCCCGGCATGCATGAGATCACCTATACCTATGAAGATGCCAACGGCTGCGTGAACGACAGCACACAGACCATCACCGTGAACGACCTCCCGGTGGTGACTTTCGATCCCGTTCCCGCCGTGTGTATCGACGCCGAACCCTTCACCCTCACGGGCGGCATGCCTGAGGGGGGAACCTATTCGGGAACCGGCGTGAGCGATGGTACCTTTGACCCCGCAGTTGCAGGGCTGGGTACGCATGACCTTACCTATACCTACGAAGATGCCAACGGCTGCATCAACGCTGCCGGGCAGACCGTAACGGTGAACCCGCTGCCCGAGCCTGACCTGGGCGCCGACACCACCATTTGCTCAAGCCAGTCGGTGGAGCTCGATGCCACCACGGCAGGAGCCGTTTCATACCTGTGGCAGCCCGGCGGGCAGACCACGGCACAGATCACCGTCGACACGGCAGGCTTTGGCCTTGGGATACATACTTTCGTGGTGACGGTAACGGATGCCAACGGATGCAGCGGCAGCGACGCCGTCAACGTTGAATTCGAGGACTGCCCGGGCATCGGTGAACTCGCAGGGGTAAACGACATCAGCCTCTTCCCCAACCCCGGCCAGGGAGCATTCTCCCTGCGTATAGAAGCCTCAAAAGCCCTTGACATTAATATCAAAGTCTACAATAACAGGGGCGTATCCGTTTATGAACAGGAAGGCCTCATGGTGACCGGCACGGAGCAGATCAGCATCGACCTCAACGGCCAGCCCTCGGGAATATACATGGTGAACGTGTATAACAGGCAGGGCAGGTGGATCGAGAAGCTGGTGATCAGAAAATAAGATTTATGCCGACCTCACAGGTACATGGACCTGTGAGGTCGGTAAACTTTTGTACTTTTGATGTAATGACTGAAACTTTATGATCAGAAGTTTTAATTACATCAGCATCTTACTGCCGCTGTTTTTCCTGGGGACCATAAATCATCTTGCCGCCCAGGAAATTCAAAAGCCCGATACCATCATCCACTATGTCCCTTACGACACCCTCATGAATGAGCTCGATGAGGTGGTCATCACCGGCACCAGGGTGTCGAAGCGGATCATCGACATCCCCTACTCCGTGGTACGCATCAACAACCTTCAGTACCGGCACGACAGGAAGATCGGGGTGAACGATGTGCTCTCTTCCGTTCCCGGCATGTTCCTTCAGTCGCGTTACGGCAACCATGATGTGAGGATCTCGATCCGGGGTTTCGGCAGCAGGTCGAACTCCGGGATCAGGGGGGTACGCATCCTTCTCGACGACATCCCCGAGTCGGAACCCGACGGGCAGACACGCATCGAGGCCATCGATTTCAACTCCATTGGCAGGATAGAGGTGGTGAAGGGCAATTCCTCCTCGCTTTACACCAACGCTCCCGGCGGGGTGGTCAACTTCATCAACGACATTGACTTCACCCACTCTTCGGGGGTGCAGTTCAACCAGTTCGGCTCTTTCGGCCTGCGCAGGAACGGCCTTAAGCTGGCTGTCCGCACCGACAATTACGGTCTGCTGAACACCTACAGCTACCAGCATTACGAAGGCTACCGCGAGCATAACTCCGAACACTGGCACATCCTCAACACGGTGGTGGAGACCAGGCCTTCGGCCAATACTTCCCTGAAGATCCTGTTCTACTTCGTCGACGGCATGATCCGGCTCCCGGGATCCCTCACCAAAGAGGAATTTGAAGAAAACCCCTACCAGGCCGACCAGCGCTCCATCGACCGCGACCAGAAACGCCTGTCGACCAAGGGCAGGCTGGGCATACGTTACCATGCCAGCTTTGGCAGCAAGAAGAACAACGAGATAGAGGTCACCACCTATGCCACGCTGAAGTATTTCGAGCGCACCTCACGTGATTACCGCATCATCAACCGCCAGGGGATGGGCCTCACGGCCAGGTATGTCAACAAAGGACGGATCGGCGGATCGTCGAACGAGTTCTCGGTGGGAGGCGACCTGCTGTTTCAGCCGGCCAGGACGGAATACTACGACAACATCAACGGGCAGAAGGGCGACCAGATCATGCAGCTCACCAACGAAAAGATCGGCAATACCGGCTTCTACATATCCGACAATTTCGAGATCCTGAACGACCGGTTCTTCGTGCTGATCACCGGCAGGTACGATAACGTAACCTACCGGCTGAAGGAGGAGACGCTGCCTTCGCGCGAAGGCAGGCGCGACTTCAGCGCTTTTACGCCAAAAGTAGCCTTCAACTACAAGCTTAAGGAATGGATCTCGGTTTACACTTCCTACGGACTGAGCTTCGACAGCCCAGCCAAGAACGAGCTCGAAAGTGTCGACCC
>CAZHYA010000107.1:0-7824 GCA_964536525.1 uncultured Bacteroidales bacterium
CGGGATCGAGGATCCACGAAAAACAATGAAATCAAAGATTTCTGGTTTTTCGGGACATCCGGCATCCGGCATCCAGGATCCAGTATCCAGGATCCAGAACCTATTTCCCTTAGCATTAATGAAGACATTTTATCGAACGCCTGCCATGTACATATCCCTTTTTTCCTAATTTTGCACCACCAATAACCGGTACAGCGTGCAGGGTTCAGGGTGCAAATTATTTTTCACCCTGAGCCCCGGGCCCTGAACCCTGAACCTTGACAATTATGGCATTCAATCTCAGAAACAGAAATTTCCTGAAGCTTCTCGACTTCACTCCGCAGGAGATCAAATTTTTACTCGACCTTTCGATGGACCTTAAAAAGGCCAAATATTCCGGCACGGAACAGCAGCGTCTGAAGGGCAAGAACATCGCCCTGATCTTTGAAAAGGCTTCCACGCGCACACGCTGCGCCTTCGAGGTGGCAGCCTTCGACCAGGGGGCGCAGGTTTCCTACCTCGGCCCTTCGGGAACCCAGATCGGCAACAAGGAAAGCATGAAGGACACGGCAAGGGTGCTGGGCCGCATGTACGACGGCATCGAATACCGCGGCTACGGGCAGGATATCGTTGAGGAACTCGGGAAATACGCCGGCGTGCCGGTATGGAACGGCCTCACCAACGAATACCATCCCACCCAGATACTGGCCGACTTCCTCACCATGATGGAACACAGCGACAAGCCCCTGCACCAGGTGTCGTTCTGCTACCTTGGCGATGCCCGCAACAACATGGGCAACTCCCTGATGGTGGGTGCCGCCAAGATGGGCATGGACTTCAGGGCGGCAGCCCCTAAGGAGTTCCATCCCTCGGAGGAACTGGTAGCCCAATGCAAGGAGATCGCGAAGGAAACCGGCGCCAGGATCATGATCACCACCGATGTCGACAAGGCCGTGAAGGGCGTCGATTTTCTCTATACCGACGTTTGGGTGTCGATGGGAGAACCTGATTCGGAATATGAACGCAGGATCAAGATGATGCTGCCCTACCAGGTGAATAAGGAGCTTGTGAAAAAGACCGGCAACCCGAAGGTGAAGTTCCTGCACTGCCTCCCCTCATTCCACAACCGCGAAACCAAGGTAGGGGAAGAGATCTACCGGAAATTCGGTGTGGAAGCCATGGAGGTGACCGACGACGTGTTCGAGTCGGAGGCCTCCATCGTCTTTGATGAGGCCGAAAACAGGCTGCACACCATCAAGGCCGTGATGGTCGCCACGCTGGGAAGCTAAAAGCCACCCGCTTACTTCTTCTCAGGCAGTGCCACCACATTTTGCCCGATAAAATCTGCGACAATCACATCGGCAAACTGCTCAGCCATCTTTTCGATGTCCTGAACATCAACAGTTTTGGTCTGTGCCGACCAGAGCAGCTCTCCGGTACTGAAATCGAAGAGGTTGGCTTCGAGGAACACCTGGAATGAACCCGTGTAGTATCCCGGCGTATAATAGTAATTGTTGAAACTTCCGTAATAATCGTAAAACGGCACATTGTAGTAGTAGGGCATATAATATCCCTGGCCGGAAACGTAGCGTCGCGTATCTTCCATGTGCCGCATGCTCATCGTAAATACCGCATCCACATTTGCAGCCCTGAAAATATCCACAACGATGTCTTTGGTGATGGTACCGATGGCCGCATTGGGCGGCAGGAGGTCGAGCGCCGCGATCACCGGGTAACCACGGGTAGCAAGCCTGGTCTCCACATGGTCCTCGAAGATCCTGCTGTTCTCTGAATTATGACCGATGCCAAGAACAACGATCTTATTGAAGCTTTCAGGCTCCTGTTCAGGTTTCGTCCATGAGCCGGTTACTTTTGTGCCTGTGCTGCAGGCCATACCCAAAAATATTATCGTGATGATGATGAAAACCCGTGATGTGTGTTTCATATATATTTTGTTTTTTGGAGTTCATGAACTACCCGGCAGCAGGCTGCCGGGGTATTAACAGCGAACGCTATTAAATTCGCCCCCGGGCCGGGAATATAACCCTGGAGATCAATTAAAACCCGAAAACAAACCCGATACCTACCGTGATGAAATTCAGGTTCTCGAGATCGTTGCCATAGTTGAACACGGTGTTGTATTTGCCGTTCACGATGAAACCTATGCCTGAATCGGGAATCTCGATCAGGGCACCGATCTCAGGCCTGAGGCCAAAATCCCAGCTCTCGTCGCGCCAGTATAACAGCCCCAATTGCAGCACCTGCTCTGTATAATAGGCACCTATCCCAATCCGGGCATAGGGGGTGATGAGGAAATCCGAACTGTAGGCATACCCTCCTTCCGCCAGGAAATAATAACTGTAAAGATCCCTGAACTGAACCGCTGTAACGGTGTTGTTCCCGTATTCAACGGTCATCCTTGGCGTTTTGTAGAAAAAGGCCCCATAGCCAAGCGCACCGCCTACGGTTACATTGGTTTCGAACTGATAGTTGCCGCCAAACTCGATCCCCCTGACACTGGTCTCATCGATCCAGTCCTTGAAATCGCCCGAAGGCATGTTGATGTTCCACTGGATTTCCCAAAGTGTATTTTCCTGGGCAACAGACCTGTTGCTGAAGGTTAATGCCAGGAATAAAATGATGCTGATGAGGAAATATTTTTTCATGATGCAATATTTTCTGGTTGATGATTATGATTACGGATTGGTAAGCAGATAGGGCGACTGATCGAAAGCCTGGTCGATATAATCATACAGCCGCTGGTCAAGCAAACTGCTGTTGTTCGTCAGCACACCACCGATCATGGCGGCCCACAGGGCATTGATCTGTTTGCTGTCGTGATTGATGTTTTTCAGGTCCGACATGTCGATGATGAGGGCCCCTTCTTCATAGGATCCCAGGTAAGTCGACCATGGATAATAGTATCCGTACCCGGGCCATCCCCAGTAGGGCGGGTAATAATACCACCAGCTGTATGAAAATACGTAGTTCGTCCTGGTGACGATAGAAATCCCCAACCCGAGATCAGGGTTGTCGGATGAATCAACCCTCACATAGTTCCGCTCCTGCATGTTGGTGTTGACCCTGTCGAGAATGGATTCGTAATACTGCTGGAAGTACTCCTTCTCCTGATCAGTGGCTGTGCTGTCGATCAGGATGGTATCAGGTACATAATAGGTTTTGTACCCCATAAAATCGGCCGTTTCACTGAAGTTTGTCCATACCATATCCAGGTCGCTGGTGTCGACGGTATAGGAAGGATACTTACTGCATGATGCAATGGCCAATCCTGCAACTACTGCCAGAAGTGCAGGATAAAGGTGTCTTTTCCGGATCATTTTCATGTGGATTGATTTTGATTCAGGATGTTTTGTGTTTGAACAACTATCCCTTTTAATGGTTTGAAATAAAAAGTTATCGTCAAATTTACGATAAACGGGAACTGATTCCCAATAATCATTTATTTATGTAGCTATCTTTTTTACTTTTATCCCCCTGGAGGGCCCATATATTTACCGGTATAATATGAAAATCCTATAAATATGATAAAAGACAGCATACCCGACTGGTACAACCAGCGAATGGTGGACGGGGGCCCGGTTTATGCCGAGAGCGGCGGCGAGGGCTTCCTTGCCGAGCCCTGGAATGCCCTCACCTCCCTGCTGATGCTGATCCCGGTGATCTACTGGCTGATCAGGCTTCGGCGCGAAAGCGGATCATACAATTTCATGTATTACGCCATTCCGCTGATGGCCCTTGGGGGTATCGGAAGCGCACTTTTTCATGGTTTCAGGGCTTCGGTGGTTTTCCTGATCATAGATGTGGCACCCTCGGCACTGCTCACCCTCTCGCTGGCCGTCTATTTCTGGTATAAACTCCTGAAAAAATGGTACTGGGTGCTGCTGCTGTTCATCCCCATGATACTGATCCGCTTCCTCGTCTTCTCAACCCTGCCCGACCATGCGGCCATTAACCTGTCATATTTCATCACCGGGGCCACCATCCTGCTGCCCGTCCCCTTCCTGCTTCACAGGATGAAATACCGCGGAGCCTGGTCGATAGGGCTTACGCTCCTGTCTTTCGGGCTCGCGCTGATGTTCCGCGAGGCGGATGCCCGGGCAGCCATGTACTTCAACATCGGGACGCATTTCCTCTGGCATGTGTTCAGCGCCATCGGCGGGTACTTCATCCTGCAGTACCTGTATATCTTCAGGAAAACCGAACAGGAGGTTCTATCGTGACAGCGCAACCTGCATCAGGATAAGTAGCCTGCAAGAGCAATCAATCGTTACCCTTTTATAGTCGATTGCTGATGATCCGGTAATCCTTCTTCAGCTTGAAGCGATAAACGATATTGAACCTGAACATGCCCACATCGAGTCCAAGCCAGGTTTTCGGGATTGGCGACTGGTTCCTGTTGAAAATGCCCAGGTAGGAGAAGCCCGTGTAGAACCTGCGGCTGTTGTATCCGATGGCAGCCCTTCCGGTAAGGTTCCCGGCCAGGGTAAAGCCCGAACGGTCCATCTCATCCTTTTCGCTGGTGTACAGCCAGGAACCACCGCCCGATAATCCCCCCACGAGCGAGAGGGTCAGGAAAAAATGCTGTTTGGCGACAAAAGTGTGGGTATAACCGGCCGTAAGCCCGCCATTCACCATACGGAACTGGCTGAAATGCAGGCCTTCGAAAAAACTGTTGCCAACCCCATCCGAAGGGATAAGTGAATGATCACCCATCACGTCGGCAAAGAAAATGGTGCCGCCGGCGAGGAAAGACCCGGCGCTCTTTTTCTGCCACTCGTTCTGAAGAAAAGCCGCACGGTACGAAAACCTTTTGTGATTGAAAATATACTGCCCGTTCAGACCCACACTGATCGATTTCACGTCGGGCCGCTGCGGCAGGGTGTCGAACACCGGCCATTCGGTATACCAGCTGTTGGGATCGGTCTGGTAGTATCCTTCATATAACTGCAGGTAAATGTCGAGGGTAACCGGTCGCAGGTAGACATGCGTTTGCAGGTCCTTGTAGGTGGTCTTCCCCCTTTTGTGCTCGTCATCGTTCAGGAAAGGGAGGTTGAACCCGATATTCAACCCCAGGATACCGTAATTAAAACCGAAACCCACGATGAGCGGGCTGTTGGGACGGTAAACGATGCTTTGCGACGGGTCATTGTCGCGGAGGATCACATTGGCCGTCTTTACCGAAGCGTAAAGCCTGCTGGTCAGGTGGTCGAGATAGCTCTCCACATAACCCGTATCCGGCTCCGCATTGAGTTTCTTCAGAAAACCCTGTCCCGACAGGGAACAGGAAAACCCTATGAATATCGTGATCAGAATGAAGGACTGGTTTAAGCTGGTTGATGATCTTCCGGATCGTGAAAGGTTCCCGATATACATATGCTGACAGTTACCTGGCAGGAATAAACTGCAAATCACAAATGTATGAAATAATTCATATGCGATAATAAGTATCTTTACCCTCTGTTCAAATGAGGATTTTCGAAAATGAAGCTTAAGGGATCCGTCATATTCACGCTGCTGCTCATGCCATTTGCCTTAGTTGCCCAGTTCGGTTCGTTCGGGGTGACCGATGCACGCAGCCTGGGGATGGGCAACACCTACAATGCCACTTCATTCGATCTGTATGCCATCGGGAAAAATCCCGGGCTTCTTTCCTTAACGGATGAGGCCTGCAAGTTGACCATTATCTTCCCGAACCTCACAGCCCAGCAATACGGGATCAACCGGACCCTGGGCACCTTCGATTATTATACGACCAACAAGTTGCGCAGCGACGGGATCCTGACCATCAACGAGGAGAAATTCAGCCTGGCACTCGACAACGACGGGAAACTCTTCATGGATGCCCTGCTGGGGTTTTTTTCGGCAGCCTATCATCACAGCGACCGTATCGGCAGCTTCGCCTTTTCAATGACCGACTATATTACCGGATATATGGACATCCCCGGTGTGATCCTCGATGTGAACTACGGCAGCGAAGTGCCCGACGGTAGTTTCAGTCTTGATGACTTCACTTTCAAAGCCTGGTGGATACGGACCTACGGGCTGTCGTACGGCAGGGTGCTATACCGGGATAAGAGCCTTTACCGCGACGATCCGGGCCTCTTCAAACGCATCACCGGGGGCATCACCGCCAAATATGTCCTGGCCTACGCCTATACGGATATCGGACTTTCGGCCAGCGCTTCCTATTCATCAGCCGACCAGACCCTCAGGGGCAGCTACCAGGCCCGTGCCATACATGCATTCTCAGATGACCTCTCAACGGTCAACGCTTTCGAACAGGACAACAAGCAGCCCAGGGGATTTCTCAGCTTAAAGCCGGCAGGAAGAGGATTTGGGGTCGACATTGGAGGAGCGGCCGAATTCCGCAGGGGATGGATCGTCGGGCTTTCGGTTACCGATGTAGGGCTTATCTCCTGGACAGGTAATGCTGCCAGGTCCGACTTCAGCGGTTATATCGACATCAGCGGTGTGATCGAGGAGGGAACCCTCGACTCCCTGGCCAGTGAGATAAAACTTGAAAATGAAAGCAGGGAACGTTTCACCACCCCGATGCCAACGGCCGTGCGCGTGGGTGTTGCCCTGAAATTCGAAGAAATGTTCGATCGTTTTCCGGGTGAACTGCTGGCCGGCATCGACTACAACCAGGGACTTAACAATGAGCCATCCAACTTTACCGCGGCAAGGTTCTCCATCGGGCTTCATTACCGCTATAAAAAAACCTGGCCCATCCTGCTCGGGGGTTACACCTACGACCTTTTGAGCATCAGCAGGGTGGCACTTGGCCTGGGATACACCACATGGTTCATGGATGTTTATGTGAGCACCTTCGACATCATCCCCCTGGTATCGGGAGAAGACCATTTGTCAGCCTCACTGGTGGCACGGTGGAAAATACTATGCGGCCACCGGCGGAACAGGGCCCCGGAATGTTTCTGAGCCCTGAACGTGAATAACAACGATCATTCATTTAACCAAGGACATCATCGTATAATGGAAAAAAGAAAACATTACATTTGATCTGACTCAAATCATTCCCGATCATGAAGTACCGGAACGACCTCGACAGGCATTTCCATCAGAAAAGGTACCTTTACCTGCTGATCGCCACCGTATTGCAGATATTCCTCAATTCATTTTTCCCGAAGGGGATCATCCCCGTGGTCAACGGGGTCACCATAACCCTCTTCATGCTGGCCTGTGTCAACCTTGTCAGGCATAACCGGAAGATCGTGTTCCTGTTCCTCAGTCTTGCAGCCCTGGGCATTATCCTGACCTGGTTCCCCGACCGGCCCGGTGGCAATCCTTTACTGTTTCCTGCCCAAAAGATCCTGGTGATCCTTTTCAACAGTTTGATCATTTACCATATCGTCATACAGATCATCAAAAGTAAAAAGGTTGATCCAAATGTAATTTTTGGGGCCATTGCCATATACATCATTTTCGGCCTGTTTGCATCGGAAATCAACCTGATCATCGCCCATTACGACCACAGCGCGTTCAGTGGGAACCTGGATCCCGCAGACCCCTCTGAACTACGCTATTTCACCTATGTGAACATGACCACTACCGGGTTTGGCGACATCACGCCGCATTCCCGGATATCCAGGGCAGCCTCGGTATTCTTCAGCCTGGCGGGGCAGATCTACCTGGCCGTGATCATTGCTTACATCGTCGGGAAGTATGTTGCGCATTCCGACAAGAAAGAAAGGGCCTGAGCCATGGATAGAGAACCTTCCCGTAAGGAATGGCCGGGCAATTAATATTTTGTACCTTTATAAAAGAACTGACAACAAAAAAAAAAGCATCATGGAATCATTGAAA
>CAZHYA010000108.1:0-7809 GCA_964536525.1 uncultured Bacteroidales bacterium
GATATGTTTGAGCATTTCTTTAGCTTGCTGTTCGCGGGCTCCAGTATAGCCGTTTCCTTTTCAAGGGCGGTTTTTTCTATTTCCGCTCCGCGGGAGAGCAGGTCGTTGACAAAATCCTTGTCGTCGACGCCGGCCCCGTTGATCTTCACATTGAGGAAGGCACCCATCACCGCCGTGCGGGCGCAGAGGGCTCCCACTCCTGCATCTGATACCGAGGCTTCAAGGCCTTCCATGGCCATGGCCTTCATCACCTCCATCGACGCCAGGCAACGTTCCATCACCCTGAAAGGGATCTCCATGGCATACCTGGAGGCCTGCTGAATGGCTTCATGCCTGGCCGCCTTCTCTTCATCGGTGCCCTTAGGCAGGCCAAAGCCCTCCATGATCCTGTTGAAGGCGCGCGTATCCTCATCCACAAGGAAAAGCAGTTCATCCTTCAATGCCTGGCCCTTTTCGGCCCAAACGGAAAACTCCTCCCAGCGGTCGTCCCAGCCACGCCTGTGCGAAGACAGGTTGGCCACCATGGTGCCCAGCGAGATGCCGAGTGCACCTACATAGGCAGAGATGGATCCTCCGCCGGGAGCCGGCGATTCGCTGGCCGTTTCATCGGCAAAGGCGGTCAGGTCCATATCCACCAGCTTGCTGCCCTCATCATCGCCGATCATAAATTCGATGATCTTTTCTTTGGGGTTGAAAGGCTTCAGTTCGTCGAGGCCCATCGATTTTATGGCGATCTTCAGCAGCTCCGACTGTGAAACGCCAAGCGAACGCTGCTGCTTTGACAGGAAATATCTGCCTGCATCAAGCATGGCCCTGAGGGGTATCAGCCCGACCAGTTCGGAACCCGTTACCCTGATGCCGCGGGCCTCGGCCTTACGGCATACCTCGTCGAAGGCCACATGCACCGGGGTGATGCTGATATTGGTAAGGTTCATCGATATCTGCGCCAGCCCGTACTCTTCTATGAACCAGCCGATGGCTTTTACCGCCTTGAGCGTGCCGGGCTGCATCAGCGGCCTGCCCTTTTCGTCCTTTACGATCTTGCCCGTGATGTCGCCGTTTTCACGCAGCGGGCGGCCCCGCTCGCGCACGTCGAAGGCAATGGCATTGGCACGCCGCGTTGAGGTCGTGTTGAGGTTTACATTGAAGGCCACCAGGAAGTCGCGGGCCCCGACAGCCGTCACCCCTGCCGTGGCATTGAAGGCGGCGGGGCCGAAGTCGGGCTTCCAGCGGGGATCCCTGAGCTTCTCCGGCATGCCTTCATACTCGCCCGAACGGCAGTTGGCGAGATTCTTCCTTTCTTCCTGAAAAGCGGCATTTTCATAACAGTAAACAGGAATGTCAAGCTCCCCTCCTATCCTCTCGGCCAGGCGGCGGGCGTATTCGACCGTCTCCTCCATGCTGATGTTGGCTACGGGAACCAGCGGACAAACGTCGGTTGCACCCATGCGCGGGTGCTCGCCCTTGTGCTTACGCATGTCGATCACCTCAGCAGCCTTCTTTACCGCCCTGAAGGCTGCTTCGATCACATACTCAGGCTCGCCGACAAAGGTCACCACCGTACGGTTGGTGGCAGCGCCGGGGTCCACATCCAGCAGCTTTACGCCTTCCGACTTCTCAATTTCATCCGTGATCTTCTTGATCACCGTCATATCCCTGCCCTCACTGAAGTTGGGCACACATTCGATCAGTTGTTTCATGTTTGATTCTTTGTATTACGTTCCTTTATTTAATATTCCGGGCACTTGGTAACTCCGGACCACGAAGTCAGTCTGCCTTATCCACCACCATCTTCCCATTCAATATCACCTTTTCCACCTTGTCGCTGCCATAGGCATAAGGCAGGAACTCATAGGAAGGGATCGTTCGGGTGATGATGAGGTTTGCTTTCTTCCCCTTGCCGATGCTGCCATAATCGCTTTCGAGCCCCATGGCATAGGCACTGTTTACCGTTACGGCATTGATGGCTTCCTCGGGAAGCATCCTGTAGGCGATGCATCCCAGCGACAGGATCAACTGCATGTTCCCCGAAGGGGATGAGCCGGGGTTGAAATCGCTCGCCATGGCGACAGGCAGGCCCGCGTCTATCATCTTGCGTGCCGGGGCATAGACCAGGCCCAGGAACAATGATGCCCCCGGCAGCAGGGTGGGCATGGTCTCAGTGCCCATCAGGGCACCGATCTCTTCGTCGCCCGTGTATTCAAGGTGATCGACAGAAAGGGCATTGTATTTCACTCCGGCCTGTATCCCACCCGAATAGTCGAGCTCATTGGCATGGATCTTGGCCCTGAGCCCGTACTTCATGCCGGCATTGAGGATGCGGTCGGTCTCATCAACGGTGAAGAAGCCACGGTCGCAGAACACATCGATGTAGTCGGCCAGTTCCTCGGCGGCAACCTGCGGGATCATCTCATTGATGAGCAGGTCGACATATTCGCCCTGCCGGCCCCTGTATTCCAGCGGCACGGCATGTGCCCCGAGGAATGTTGCAACGATCTTCAGGGGCGACAGCGATTTGAGTGTCCTGATCACCCTGAGCATCTTCATCTCATCGGCCGTGTTGAGCCCGTAACCGCTCTTGATCTCCACTGCCCCGGTACCCAGGTACATGATCTCGCCAAGGCGCCCTGTCGCACCCTCTACAAGCTCCTCTTCCGAAGCCTCATGCAACCTTTTGGCGGAGTTGAGGATGCCGCCGCCACGTTTTGCGATCTCCTCGTAAGAGAGCCCCCTGATCTTGTCGATATATTCGATCTCGCGGCTTGCAGGGTATACCAGGTGTGTGTGCGAATCGCAGAAAGCCGGCATGACCATCTTTCCCGTAGCATCGATCAGGGGCGTGCCGGCAGGCAAACCGGCTTCAACTTCCCCAACAATATCCATCCCCCCATAAGCGGCAATACGGTCACCTTCCACAAGCAGCCAGGCATCCCTGATCAGCGGCAGCTGCGCCATCCCGGCGCCACCCACCATCATCCCTTCTCCTTCTCTCACCTGGAGCAAGGCTTTTATGTTCTTTATTAACAATGACATGATTAAAGGGCAATAAAAAAATACCGTTTTGCAGCGAAATTAATAAAATTAGTGTTACGCAACCGGATTATGGCATCACGAACAGGATCCGATTCCCGAGCAACCAAAACGGGTAATATCAAGTCTGTATAAATAAGGAACGATATCCAACAAAAATCAATTTCGGAAGGTGCAAATAAACTATTATATATATATTTGCCCTCAGCAGAAATCAAATTAATAATCGTATAGCACCATGAAAAACGTTTTACTATTGACGCTCAGCCTGTTTATCCTCTCAGCAACGGGAGGGATGGCAAAAGAAGTCACCAAGCAGGATGCCCGTAAAGTTGCCATCAATGCTTTTTATGAAAAGATGAACCAGTACGATGAAGGCATTTCCTACAGCGATGTTGTGATCACCTACGACCATACCAGGACCGGCAACGGCATGCCGGCTTTCTATGCCTTCGACTTTGCCGGTGGCGGTTTTATGATCATCTCTGCCGACGACGCATATTACCCGGTGATCGGTTACTCCTTTAGCGGAGAATACCCGAAGGGCGAACATGCCTATGTATATTCAAGTTTTATGCAGGGCTATGTCGACCAGATCAACTACATCCGCGAAAACAACATCACGGCCGATGAATCCGTGAGCTCCGAATGGAAACACCTGTTCACCGATGAGGTCAGCAGCCTGAACACTTTCAGGGATCCCAAAGATGTTGATCCCCTGCTCACCAACATGTGGAACCAGGACTCTCCTTATAACCTCATGTGCCCCGAGGATGCGGCAGGCCCCAACGGACATGTCTATGTTGGCTGCGTGGCCACGGCCATGTCGATGATCATGCACTATTACCGTTATCCCATCAATGGCACCAACGACCATTGCTATACGCCGGGCAACCCTGTCTACGGCGTACAGTGCGCCGACTTTGAAAACACCTATTACCAGTGGAACGGGATGATGGATGAGATCGACAACAAGAACCCCTGGCCAATCGCAGAGCTGGGCTACCACTGTGCCGTTGCCGTGAACATGAACTTCAGCCCTTATGGCTCCGGGTCATATAGCTTCCTTGTCGCCAACAGGCTCAACGCATTTCTCCGGTATAATGATGCCGACTACTTCGAGAAATCGGATTTTACGCAAACATCCTGGATCGCACTGCTGAAAGGCGATATTGATGTTGACCGGCCCATCTATTATTCGGGGAGCTCCACCGAAGGCGGCCATGCCTTTGTTTGCGATGGTTACCAGGGCACCGACTTCCACTTCAACTTTGGATGGAGTGGTTACGGGAACGGGTACTACTCCCTCAGCAACGTTGGCGGATACTATATCGGACAGGCCTGCGTAACGGATTTCTACCCCAGCGATCCTGCCTATCCCTATTTTGCCTCCGGCCTTGAGGTGATCACACAGCCTTCAGGTCAGTTCACCGACGGCAGTGGCCCGATCGAGGACTACCAGGCCAACACTGACGCCAGCTGGCTCATCGACCCGCAGAATGAAGAGGACTCCATCACCGATATCACCCTTTATTTCATCGAATTTGACCTTGGTGCCGGCGACGTGCTCAGGATCTATGATGGCGAGACCACTTCAGCCCCGCTGCTTGGAGAATATACCGGCAGCACACTCCCTGCCCAGCACACCAGCACGGGGAACAAGATGCTGATCCACCTGCTCACCGATGCCAGCGGCCACGGGAGCGGCTTCAAGGCAGAGTTCTTCTCCGATTACCCCACCTACTGCACCGGGCTGACAACCCTTACCGACCCGGTTGCCACCTTTGACGACGGCAGCGGTTCGTTCCACTATTCCCCCGGAGCTACCTGCATGTTCAAGATCGAACCGGCCAACGCAGGCGAGATAACGGTCAACTTCAACTATTTCGAGACCGAAGAAGATAAAGACCTGGTGAAAGTATTTGACGGGACCACGCCACTGGGAACGTTCTCGGGCAGCGACATCCCCGGCCCGTTCGTTTGTACCAACGGATACGTTTTCATCACCTGGAGCTCCAATTCCACCACGCAGCTTCCCGGATGGGAGATCTCATACGAGATCGACAATGTCGGGGTTGACGAAGCGGAAGTGTTTTCCAATGTGGAAGTATTCCCCAACCCGGCCAGTGAGGCCCTCAACGTCAGCTTCATGAATGAAAAGGGCCAGTCAGTGAATATCAGGCTGGTGGATGTTACAGGCGAGATCATTTATTCGAATACCCTGAACGGAACAGGTGTTGAGATCAGGGAGAATATCGATGTGACCAACTTTGCCAAAGGCATCTATATCCTCAACCTCACTTCCGATCAAGGCTCCGTGAACAGGAAAGTGGTGATCAGGTAACAAGGAATATCATGTAACGGCCGGAAGGCCTGAAGGGGGAAACGATGTTTCTCCCTTTTTTTTTACCCCGGCCTTTAACCAAAATCCGTGACTTGCAGCATATAAAACATTATTTTTGTAATAGCAGGGATCAATTAAAACCCTTTACGCCATGAAAAAAACAATCCTTTTCTCCCTCATGCTGGTTGTCGCCTTAACCCTTGCCGCCACCGATATCGACAGGGCCATGGCCAAAAAAGTCGCAGTGAACTTTTTCTATGAGCGCATAAACCAGTTCAAAACGGTTGAGTTCGAATCAATTCATCCCGGTAAAATACACGAATTGCGGCTCGACGGAAAGACAAGCCTGTATGCCGTCAATATGGCGGGCGGAGGCTATGTGCTGGTTTCGGCCAGCGACCAACTCAGGCCTGTGGCAGGATATTCACCCGAAGGGATATATACCGGCCTCGGTCTGCCACCGCAGCTCGACGAACTTATTGAAATCTACAAGCTGCAGGTGAGGGAGGCGGAAGAGATGCAGGCCCCTCCTGACCTGGCGATTCAGGCCATGTGGAAACACCTGCTCACTGATGATCCCGGGCTCCTGAAACCCCTCAGTGACGAAAAAGCGGTGGAGCCCATGCTCACGACCCAGTGGGACCAGGGCCAGTATTACAATGAGATGTGTCCTGCCGACCCGGCCGGCCCGGGCGGACACTGCTACGCCGGTTGCGTGGCTACAGCCCTTGGCCAGGTGGTAAACTATTTCAGGTGGCCTGAAACGGGAACAGGATCATATTCATATGAATGTCCACCCTATGGCACGCTGACGGCCAACTTCGGCAACACCACCTACGAATGGGACAAGATGGCCACCTCGCTCAACAGGAGTAACCCTGCCGTCGCTCTTTTGCTGCACCACCTTGGCATCGCCTGCGACATGGTGTATGGTCCGAACGGGTCGGGGATGTACAACCACAAGGCAGCCTATGCCCTGCGTACATTCTTCAAATATTCGCCTGAAACCATATATGTTTATCGCGACAGCACCAGCATGGACTGGGACAGCCTGCTCGTGGCGCACCTCGACCGTAGCATCCCGATGTACTATGCAGGATGGTCGGTACCCAACATCAACGGGCATGCCTTCGTATGCGACGGATACCAGGAAGGGAACTACTACCATTTCAACTGGGGCTGGAGCGGTTCCTACGACGGATATTTCTACACCAACAGCCTTAACCCAGGGGGGTCGAATTTCAACCTTGCACAGGAGGTGGTCATCAATGCCTTCCCCGACACCAACGCATACTCCTACCCATATTATTGCCAGGGAGAAAAGTTGCTCGATATCACCGACGGCACCATCGACGACGGCAGCGGGCCTTTGTACGGCTATGAGCCGGATGCCGACTGCAGCTGGCTCATCGCGCCCGACGACTCAGTGGAAAGCATTACCCTCGAATTCCTGCGATTCAGCACAGAAGCCGGGGATGTGGTCAGCATTTACGATGGCCCCACCACCGGATCTCCGCTGCTGGGATCGTTCGAAGGCCCAGATGTCCCGGGCGATGTCTCCTCCAGCGGCGACAAGGTGCTGGTCACCTTCACCTCCGATGCAACAGGAACCGCACCGGGCTGGCTGCTCAGCTACACATCGGAAGTTGCCGTGTATTGCAGCGGCATGGCAAATATGACATCACAGACCGACACTTTCTCCGACGGAAGCGGCAACAGGGATTACCATAACGGCACGACCTGCATGTGGATGATCGATCCTCCGGGAGCAACATCACTGACCCTCTGCTTCCTTTCTTTCAACACCGAGGAGGATCACGACCTGGTTAAGATCTTCGACCTGCAGACACAGGAATTGCTCGCAACCTATTCGGGCAGTTTCAATCCCGACCCCGTCACTTCACCTTCGGGAAGGATGTTCGTCACTTTCTCGAGCAACGCCACCGTCACCGCACCGGGATGGGAAGCATATTACGAGACCGACCTGGTAGCACTGAAAGAATATACGCCTGCAGATCACCTCCGGGTATTTCCGAATCCTGCCTCAGAATACGCCAATCTGTCATGGGTGTCAGCTGCCCCTGGCAAAACGGCCATTATCATCTCCGACATGACAGGACAGCTGCTGTACAGCCATGATATGGTATCGGAAAAAGGCCTTAACGTTTTCGGAATTGATGTTTCAGGCCTGCCCGCCGGAGTATACCTTTTGAAGGTATTGCAGGGCGATACAGGCACATACCGTAAAATTATTGTAAGATAATGCCATCGTTTTTCCCGAGGCATTCAGTAAGCTTTTTCTTTAATTTCCAGCAGGTCATTTTCTGATAGATACAATAACGCACTTGAAAAAAGGGGTTGGCTCATAGGTAAATCGAATTTTTTTGGATTTAAATTATTTTCGTTTGAAGAAGTTATTGAAAAATCATAACATA
>CAZHYA010000109.1:0-2190 GCA_964536525.1 uncultured Bacteroidales bacterium
ATGATGCCAGGCATGGATGGCATTGAAACATGCACAGAGATCCGCCGGATGGAAAAGCTGCAGGATTCCATCGTAATATTTCTCACGGCGCGTGGCGAAGATTATTCGCAGATCGCAGGCTTTGAGGCCGGGGCCGATGATTATCTCACCAAGCCCATAAAGCCAAAGATACTTCTGAGCCGTGTGAAAGCGCTGTTGCGCCGCTACAAGGAAACTTCAGCCAGGGATGAAGATGAGCAGATCAGGTTCAGCGATTTCACGATCGACAAAGAACGTTATGTCGTGATCAAAGGAAATGAGGAAATTATTTTCCCGAAGAAGGAATTTGAGCTGCTGCTCCTGCTGACCTCCCGGCCCAACAAGGTGTTTTCGCGTGAAGAGATCTTTGCCAGGGTGTGGGGAAGCGATGTGATCGTCGGCGACCGTACCATCGACGTGCACATCAGGAAGATCAGGGAAAAGCTCAACCTGAGCAATATCCGTACAGTAAAAGGGGTAGGATATAAATTCGAATCCTGACCCCTTGCCAACTCGCATTCCTGATGACATGAGATATACCAACCCCAAATATCTTGCACTGGTCATAGCTGCACTGCTGGCTTTGTTCTACACCGTTGTGTACATTACGGGGGCATTGATATTCGATATTTTTGATATCTTTTTCTTCCTTTCGAGCGCGGTTTTGCTCTTCCTTTTCCTGTATTTCCTGCTCAACCACACCATCAACAGGTTTATATACGAGAAGATAAAAGTCATCTACAGGACGATCCACAACTTCCAGGTGAGCAAGAATACCAAAGAGAAGGCGAGGATCCGTGAGTCGCTCGACGATGTGAACAGGCAGGTGGTGGAGTGGGGTGAGAAGCAGAAAAAGGAGATCGCCACGCTTAAGGAACTGGCCGGTTACCGCAGGGAGTTCCTTGGCAATGTTTCACATGAACTCAAGACGCCCATTTTCAATATACAAGGCTACGTGCTGACTTTGCTCGACGGAGGGATCAACGACCCGAACATCAACAAGGATTACCTCATCCGCACGGAGAAAAGCATCAACAGGATGATCGCCATTGTGGAAGACCTTGAAACCATCTCTCAGCTTGAATCAGCCATGCTGAAGCTCGACTATTCGGTTTTCAGCATCGTATCGCTCGCCCGTGAGATCATTGAATTTATGGAGATCAAAGCCCGGAAGAAAAAGGTTTTAATCGAGTTTGACAAGAACTATGATCGGCCCATCATGGTTGAAGCCGACAAGAAAAGGATACGCCAGGTGCTCATCAACCTCTTCGATAATGCGATCAAGTATTGCAAAGATGAAGGTTGCTACACGCGTATCAGCTTCTTCGACCTTGATGAGAACATCCTGGTGGAGGTGAGCGACAACGGGATAGGGATCGATAAGGAGAATGTCCCCAGGATTTTTGAGCGTTTTTACAGGACCGACAAGGGCCGTTCGCGCGAGCAGGGGGGCACCGGGCTGGGGCTTGCCATTGTAAAGCATATCATTGAAGCCCATGAGCAGGCCATCAACGTACGCAGCAGCCTGGGCGTGGGGACAACATTCGGGGTTACGCTTAAAAAGGCAAAGTAGCCCGGCTCGCCTTCCGCCAGGGCATCTTCAAGAAGGCATTATTTATTTCTTTCGGTGGTGAAGATCACAAGGTCGGTCATTGACCTTAGGGCAGGAGAGTCGTCAAAGTTTTTAAGGATATCCAGGGCTTCGCCGCGATATTCCAACATCTTTTCCCTGGCATAGTCGATTCCCCCACTGTCGACAACCTCTTTGATGAGCCAGGCAACCTTATCGGGATCGGTATTATGATTCTTGATCACGTTGATGATCCTGCGTTTTTCTTTCCTGCCGGAATGGTTGAGCAAATAGATGAGGGGCAGGGTCATTTTCTTGTCGCGGATGTCGATCCCCGATGGTTTGCCGGTGCTGTTCGCCTTCTGGTAATCAAAAAGGTCGTCCTTGATCTGGAAGGCCATGCCCACCTTCTCACCAAACAGCCGCATCTGCTCCGTAAGGGCCATATCGCCGCTGGCGGAGAAAGCCCCGCAGGCACAGCAGGATGCAATGAGGGAAGCGGTTTTTTTCCGGATGATGCGATAGTAGATATCCTCTTCTATGTCGAGCCTTCTGGCCTTTTCGATCTGCAGGAGTTCGCCTTCGCTCATTTCCCTCACCGC
>CAZHYA010000109.1:2200-7715 GCA_964536525.1 uncultured Bacteroidales bacterium
GAGACGATCTTTAACAGTTCAAAATCATTGTTGTCGCGCGACAGCAGTAATCCTTTCGACAGGAGAAAGTCGCCTACCAGCACCGATATCTTGTTTTTCCAGAGTGCATTGATGCTGAAGAAGCCCCTGCGTTCGTTCGAGTCGTCGACCACATCATCATGGACCAGGGTGGCCGTATGCAAGAGTTCCACGAGTGAAGCGCCCCGGTAGGTCGAGTCGTTGGTCCCACCGGCGATCTCCGCCGAGAGGAACACAAAGAGGGGCCTCATCTGTTTACCCTTTCTCTTCACGATATAAGCTGTAACCCTGTCGAGCAGGGGCACGTTGCTTTTCATGGAGGCACGGAAATAGCGTTCAAATTCGCGTATATGCTCCTTTACAGGCTCCTTTATTTTTCCCAGGTCCGACATACAGGGCAAAAGTAACAATAATAAATGGCATGTGGATTATGGAAGATGGAAGATGGAAGATGGAAGATGGAAAATGGAATAAGGGATGAGGGAGATATGAGATATGAGACATGAGATGTTTGCTTTGCAGGGCTGCAAAAGTTTTTATCGGAGATCATCCTGCGGGGGTATGACAAAAATTCCTACCTTTATCAAAAGCAAAGATATGAGTGGATTGTTATTTCATAAAACGGTTTTCGGTCCGGTAACGAGCCGCAGGCTGGGAGTTTCGCTCGGCATTAACCTGCTACCGGTTGAATATAAGTATTGTACATTTAATTGCATCTACTGCGAATGCGGATGGACGCAAAAGAAGCCGGCAGGTGCCGCCGGATTGCCATCGCGCGAAGAGGTTGCGGATTTGCTTGAACAGAAGTTGCAACAAATGAAACGTGCAGGCAAAACCCCCGATGCCATTACCTTTGCCGGCAACGGGGAGCCGACGATCCATCCCCGCTTCCCGGAAATCGTCGACGACACCATCGCACTCAGGGATAAATACTTCGGCGATGCCAGGATCACGGTGTTGTCAAATGCCAGCATGCTGGGCAGGGAGAATGTCTTCAATGCCCTTATGAAAGTCGACGACAACATCCAGAAGCTTGATGCCGGCAACGAAAAACTTTTTCAGCTTATCAATCAGCCTTCAGGCGGGCTCTCCCTGCAGGAGGTGGTGGCAAGTCTTGAAAGATTTAACGGAAAGGTCATCATACAGACCTTATTCCTCAAAGCAGAACATGACGGGAAGATGATCGATAACACAGCAAAGGAAGAGGTCGGGGCATGGATAAGGCTGCTGAAAAAGATCAAGCCTCAATATGTGATGATCTACCCGGTCGATCGCGAAGCGCCCGAAAAAAATATCGACAAAATATCATTCAGCCAGTTAGCGGATATTGCCGCACAAGTGAATCGCGCCGGCATTATGACCAAGGTATTTGGCTGAGATCAAAAATACGTTGCTATGCTTCATTATCCTGCCAAGGTTTTGATGGCTTTCGGAGAGACCTTCAACGAAAATGAGAAGATCTACAACTGGCTTCTGAAGAACGGCTATCCCGAGCTGGCAGCCCTCTCCAGTGCCATCAGAGGAAGTGAAGAGGCATTTAACTGGCTAATGGCCAACAAGTTTCCTGAGCTGGCCGCCCTTGATGCCGCCATCGACAATAACCCCAAAGCCTTTCAATGGCTTAAGGGCCACAAGATGGATTTCCTGATCGTTTTTGCAGATGCATGCAACAACAAAAAGCCGGCACTGGAATGGCTTGCGAAAAACAGGTTGGAGATATTCATCCTCCTTGCGCAAAAGATCTATAAATTCAGGGACAGCCAGACATTTGACTATCACAAGATCCATTTCTAGCAAGGAATTTTTCAGGAACCGTCATGTTGAGGAACCTGCTGCCGCAGTTGTGGCAACGGATACGGCCACCGCGGCCTCCACAGCCCTGATGGTTTCTTCGATGACTTTGTCGACCTGGTTCTCCCTCACGATCTCTTTTATCCTCTTCCCGGCCAGTTTCTTTTCTTCCTTTCCTTTAAAAAACCTTGGTGATAAACGGCACGCGCCTGAAAGACCAGCAAGCAGGGGTATGTCTTCCTCCGAATCAATATTGCGAAGGACCAGCCTCCTGATATTTTCCAACAGATTTTTTCGGAAACTGTAGTTGGCTACCGGGTATCTTTTGTATCGAAAGATGAGGAACCTTTTTCTTTCCTCCCTCAGGTACCGTTTCCTTACCAGTTCACTGAGTATCGATCGCTTCAGCTTTCCCGTTTTCCAGCGGAGTTTTCCGATGACGGTCTTAACCTTATATGGCCGTGATACACCGCTCATCATGTCAATCAGGCCATCGAGCAGCTCATCGCCCGGTTTTTTATTGTCGAGCAGGTTGATCCGTTTATCGGTGATCTTGATTTTCTTCATGGCTGCCAACTCAAAAATCATGGCCCCGGCAATACCATAGCCAATATAGGCCGGGATCAGGTTATGTCCCTTGCGGGGATGGTAACAGAGCAAAACGAATTTTTCCTTTATTGTGATGTCCATGATACAAAATTATGGTTACTCAAAAAGTTTGCTGATGCTTTTTTCGTCTGCTTTAATAATGCCTTTTTCAGTAATGATTCCGGTGACCAGGTGTGCAGGGGTGATGTCGAATGCCGGATTATAGGCGTGTGAGCCTGGTGAGCATACCATCACCTCCTTCATTTTCCCTTCCCTGTCGATCCCCTGCTGAAAGAGCACCTCATTTTCATGTCGCTCTTCTATGGGGATCTCTTTGCCGGCCGCGCATTCCAGGTCGATGGTGGAGGTAGGCGCCGCTACATAAAAGGGCACATTATAGGTACGTGCAATGATGGCCTTTTCGAGCGTACCAATTTTGTTGGCCACATCGCCGTTTGCAGCGATCCTGTCGGCACCCACGATCATCAGGTTAACCTTTCCCTGCGACATGATGGTTGCCGTGGCATTGTCGGCGATGATCATATGGGGTATGCCGGCCTGGTAGAGCTCCCATGCCGTGAGCCTTGCCCCCTGCCCGCGCGGACGCGTTTCGTTCACATAAACAAATACGTCCTTACCGGATTTCCAGGCCTGGTAAATGGGCGACAAGGCCGTACCATAATCAACAAAAGCCAGCCACCCCGCATTACAGTGTGTACATATGGTATAGTTATCGCCGATCAGCCCGTTGCCATATTTCCCAATGCTCCGCGAATCCCGTGCATCTTCATCTGCAATGTCTTGCGCCTCTATCACGGCACGTTCCGCCGACGATTGCCCGGCCTCGAAAACACGCGCTGTGGCATAGAACAGGTTCCTGGCCGTAGGCCTTGCTGACTCGATCTCATAGCGTGCCTGCAGGATGAATTCTTCCCGACCTTTTCCGGGTGCCTGCAGGTATGCCTGCGACATGGCAAACCCGGCTGCTGCTCCGATGGCACCGGCCCCCCTGACCGTCATCTGGCGTATGGCCTGGCAGGTGTCCTGGTAGCTGTGCGCCTCCGCGATCCTGAAGCTGAATGGCAACTCATTCTGATCGATCATGAAAACAGTGCCTCCTTCCATCCACACGGTCCTGTATTCTGTTCCATTTACAAGCATCAGTTCATTATTTTGTGCTTATCCCTGGCAATATGCCTGATCCGGATAGGGTTTCCGACCCGGATGGTGGCGGGATCATTATTTCAACATTGCCTCGGAAATGGCAAACCAGGCCATTATTCCCATGCCGGTCTCAAGGCTTCGTTCATCGATGTCGAAGGTGGCAGCATGGAGGTTGGAGGTAATCCCCATTTTCTCATTGCGGGTGCCAAGTCTAAAGAAACATGCCGGTATCTCCCGGGCATAATATGAAAAGTCTTCGGCCGTCATTCTCATCTCCAGCGATTCAACGTAACTGCTGCCCAGATAATCAGTGGCATGCTGCCATGTTCGCCGGGTAAGGTCTACATCGTTCACCAGTGCAGGGTAGCCCTGGTCGATAAATACTTCGCAGCTGCCGCCCATGCTTTCGGCCAGTCCGCAGGCGATCGTCTTTATCTGTTCCTTGATCTCCCTGCGCCAGTCTTCGTCGAAGGTGCGGATGATCCCCTCAAGCTTAACCTCATCAGGAATGATATTGGTCCTTCCTTCCGACCATATCTTCCCGAACGAGACCACCGTAGGCATCACCGGGCTCGACCTGCGGCTGACGATCTGCTGCAGCGCCACCACGATGTGTGATGCAATAAGTACCGGATCGATCACTTTGTCGGGGATGGCAGCATGCCCTCCCCTGCCCTTTACCGTGATGAACACCTCATCGGTGGATGCCATATATTTGCCGGGCCTCATGCCGATCCGGCCCGTTTCCATCTCCGGGAACACGTGCTGTCCGAAGATCACTTCGGGTTCAGGGTTTTTGAGCACCCCTTCGTCAATCATAACCTTAGCTCCGCCTGGATAGCTTTCTTCAGAGGGCTGGAAGATCAGTTTTACCGTTCCGCCAAAGTCATCACTGATCTCCTGCAATATCTTTGCGGCACCCAGCAGGCAGGCCATATGGGCATCGTGGCCGCAGGCATGCATAACGCCGTCGTTGAGCGAACGGTAGGCTGCCTCATTTTTTTCCTGTATCGGCAAGGCATCCATATCAGCCCGCAAGGCGACCACCCTGCCGGAAGGACCTTTTCCGCTGATCAGCCCCACAATGCCTGTTCCGGCAACCTTATCCTGGTATGTGATCCCGTATTCGCTGAGCTTACCGGCAATAAAACGGGCAGTGTCGAATTCCCTGAAAGACAGTTCGGGGTGCCGGTGCAGGTGCCGGCGTATTTCGATCACCTCCCCGGCATAGGATGATGCGAGGGCTTTTATCTTATCTTTCAGGCTATCCATAACCCAAAGATATAAATAATTAAGGTTTCGGGCCAATCATCTTGCCCGGGTCTACCCATTTGTCGAACTCCTCTTCGGTCACCATGCCGAGACTGAGGGCTGCCTGCCGGAGGGTGATGCCTTCGGCATGAGCCTTTTTTGCAATGGCAGCGGCATTTTCATACCCGATATGGGTGTTCAGGGCTGTGACCAGCATAAGCGAATTTTCAAGGTTCTTTTTAATGAATGTGAGGTTGGGCTCGATACCGGCAGCACAGTTGTCGTTGAACGAAACACATGCATCGCCCAGCAGTCGGGCCGACATCAGGAGGTTATAAACCATCACGGGTTTGAATACATTGAGCTGGAAATGGCCCTGCATCCCCCCGACCGTGATGGCGGCGTCGTTGCCGATCACCTGCGCACAAACCATGCTGAGGGCTTCGGCCTGGGTAGGATTAACCTTACCCGGCATGATGGATGAACCGGGTTCGTTCGAGGGAAAGATGATCTCGCCAATCCCGCAACGAGGCCCCGAAGCGAGCATCCTCAGGTTATTGGCAATATGCATAAGGCTTACGGCAAGGGTTTTCAGGGCTCCCGATGCCTCTACCATGGCATCGTGTGCCGAAAGCGATTCGAACTTATTGGGGGCCGATATAAAAGGAAGACCGGTCAGCCCGGCGATCTTTGCTGCCACCAG
>CAZHYA010000110.1:0-3331 GCA_964536525.1 uncultured Bacteroidales bacterium
ACCCATAACAAATTCAACCAATTCAACCGATTTAACCATGTACTTCAGCTCAAACATCAAACTCCTACGCAAGCGACGGGGCCGCACCCAGGACGACGTGGCCCATACGCTCAATATGAAACGCTCCACGCTGAGCGGTTACGAGAACCAGGTGGCCCAGCCCGGCATCGAAGCCCTGCTGGCCTTCTCGCAATACTTCAACATTGCCATCGACACCCTCATCAGGGTCGACCTGTCGTCGCTGTCGGAAAGCCAGCTCTCGCAGGTTGAGCACGGCTACGATGTGTACCTGAAGGGCAGCAAGCTGAGGGTGCTGGCCACCACGGTCGACAACGCGAACAACGAAAATATCGAGATGGTGAACGAAAAGGCCTCGGCAGGCTATACACAGGGCTTTGCCGACCCCGACTTCATCAGGGTGCTGCCCACCTTTCAGCTTCCCTTCCTCTCGCGGAACAAGAAATACCGCACCTTCCAGATCAGCGGGGACTCCATGCTGCCCATTCCCGACAAATCATGGGTTACGGGCGAATATGTCGAGAACTGGACCCTGCTCAGGAGCAATTACCCCTATATCGTGCTCACCCTCGACGACGGCATCGTGTTCAAGGTGGTGGAAAACCGCATCCGGCAGGAGGGAAAGCTCAGGCTCATCTCCCTGAACCCGCTCTTCGAACCCTACGAGATCGACGCATCGGCGGTCAGGGAAGTGTGGAAGTTCGTGCATTATATCAGCTCCGAGGTGCCCGAGCCCAACATGCCGAAGGAAAAGCTCATGGAAGAGGTGCAGACCCTCAAGAAGCAGGTGCTGGCCATACAGACAAAACTTAAACTGTAAGCAGCCCGTGTTCGCGATCATCGACCTGGAGACCACCGGGCTGAGCCCCGCAGCGGAACGGATCACCGAGATCGCCGTGTACCTGCACGACGGCAGGAAGATCACCGGCGAATTCCAGACCCTGCTGAACCCCGAAAAGCGCATCCCTTACCAGATCACTGGGCTGACAGGCATCAGCGACCGTATGGTGGCCGACAAGCCACGATTCTGCGAAGTGGCAAGGCAGATTGTGGAGATGACCGAAGGGCGGATCATCGTGGGGCACAATGTCGCCTTCGATTATGGTTTCCTCAGGCATGAGTTCAAGAGGCTCTTTTATGATTACCGGCGGAAGACCCTGTGCACCAAACAGCTCAGCAGGAAACTGATGCCCGGGAAAAGATCTTACGGGCTGGGCGCCCTCTGCAAAGATCTTAATATCACCATACAGGGCGCCGAGCCGCTCGCGGGCTCCGCCGAGGCACCCGGCACCTTTGCCGGGGGCGATGCCCTGGCTACAGTGAAACTTTTTGAGCACCTCCGCTCACTTGAAGATGACATCCTCAGGCTCTCGCTGAAGGGACTGAATTCCAATCTCGACAGGGAGATCATCGATCATCTTCCGGAAGAAACCGGTGTATATTATTTTATCGACGGGAACGGAGAAGTAATCTATGTAGGAAAAAGCCTGAACATCCGCGACCGAATCCTTTCTCATCTCAGCAACAACGGCAGCAGGAAGGCTATGGAAATGCGCGACCGGGTGGTGGATATTAAATGGGAGCTCACCGGCAGCGAGCTGATCGCCCTCCTGCTCGAATCGGATGAGATCAAGCGCAGAAAACCGGTTTTCAACCGTTCACAACGAAGGACCATCTTTCAGTACGGCCTGTTTACGGTTACCGACCTGAACGGATACAAGTGGCTTCAGGTGAAACGCATGAATGGCAATGAAGCCCCCCTGACCACCTATGCCACACAGAAAGAAGGCCGGGCGCACCTGCAGTTGCTCGTGGATGAATACCACCTGTGCCAGAAACTATGTGGGCTGTATCCTGCAAGCGGCTCCTGTTTTTACCACCAGATCAGCCTTTGCTTCGGGGCCTGCCTGGGCAAAGAACCACCCGCAGAATATAATTCACGCGTTGATGCCGCCATCGGAAAATACCTGTACCACGAAAGCAATTTCTTCGTCGTCGACAGCGGAAGGAACGATGAGGAACTCGCGGTGGTGAAGGTCTGTAACGGAAGCTACCAGGGTTTCGGATACGTTGCACGGGAATATGCAGACGGCATTGATGTGCTTAACGGATGTATCACACCCTATGCCGACAACAAGGATGTTCAGGTGATCATCAAGGGCTACCTGCGGAAACACCCTGAAGTGAAGGTCGTTAAATGCTCATCGTGATTTTTCATTGATTCGCCCGGATCATCATTTGATCAGAGCCACCAACCTTTGACGGTCATGGATGCATACCACCTTACGGTCGATCGAAATGATACCGGATTTTCGCAGTGCCATGAGGTTGCGGGTAAGCGCAGGCCTTGTAATGCCAAGGATGACTGCCAGTTCCTCATGGGTCTTACCCAGTGGAAAACGTTCCGCCCCGCGGTGCTCCCGCTGCCTGCCCAACAGGTAGTAGGCCATTTTACCCCTTGCATTTTTGATCATCAGGAAATTCAACTTCTCAGTAACCGTTACGAACCGTTCTGAGATGAGTTCCATGAAGTTCTTCTGCAATAGTGGTTCCATTGCCATGGCGAGCTGAAAATAATCCCTGCGGATGAACATGATCTCAGAATCGGTGATCGCAGTGATATTGATGCGCAGCATGTTCCTGCGCGCAAAAAGATATCCTTCGGCAAAGGTTCCCGGTGCAATGATCTCACTCACCGCCACGCTTTTCCCCTCGTGACTGATAATATCACCCCTCACAGTACCCTCAAGCAATACATAGAGATCGTTGCAGTCGTCGCCCGACTGCATCACCATCTCCCCAGACCTGAAACGCCTTACCTGGTAATGAATACTGTTCAGTATCTTCATGATCACGGCAGTTTCCAGCCCATGGAATAGCCCGACATCTGACAGTTTTTCAATCATTGTTTTTTTTACAAATGTAATCATAGTTACAGGAATTGGGTGGGAGAATGAAGACCTTTGCACCATAATAACAATAAATAAGATTTAGCGATGAGCATGTTTTGTTTTCAGTGCCAGGAAACCGCCAAAGGAACCGGTTGCACCATCGGCGGTGTATGCGGCAAGAAGGAAGACCTGGCCAATATGCAGGATCTGTTAATGTTTGTCCTGAAAGGGATCTCCATATACAGTAGCGCTGCCAGGCAAAAGAATATCGAAGATGAAGTGGTCAATGAATTTGTGCTTAAAAGCCTGTTCATGACCATCACCAATGCCAACTTCGATGAAGGGCGTTTCGTTGAACAGATCAGGAAGGGTCTCGATATCAGGGAAAAGATGAAGGAAACCTGCGCAGATAGTGGTATAGA
>CAZHYA010000110.1:3341-7659 GCA_964536525.1 uncultured Bacteroidales bacterium
AGAACTGCCGGATAAGCTGCACGACAGCGCCACCTGGCATGGAAGTGGTGTAGAGGAATTCAGGGCCAAGAACCAGGAAGTAGGCGTGCTCAGCACAAAGGATGAGGATATCCGCAGCCTGCGCGAGCTGGTCACCTATGGCTTGAAAGGTATGGCGGCCTACACCGAACATGCCATGATGCTGGGATACAACAATGATCATATCCATGCTTTCATGCAGCGTGCACTGGCAGTCACCACCGACGACAGCCTCAGTGTGGATGAGCTCGTAGCCCTCGTGATGGAGACAGGCAAATACGGTGTGGAGGCCATGGCGCTGCTCGACAGTGCCAACACAGGGAAATATGGCAACCCGGAGATCAGCAGGGTGAATATCGGGGTGGGGGAGAAGCCGGGCATACTCATCAGCGGTCATGACCTGCGGGACATGGAAGACCTGCTGGTGCAGACCGAAGGCACGGGTGTGGATGTTTACACGCACAGCGAAATGCTGCCCGCCAATTATTATCCCGCCTTCAAGAAATACAGACACTTTATAGGCAATTACGGCAATGCCTGGTGGAAGCAGCGCCAGGAATTCGAAACCTTCAATGGCCCCATCCTGTTTACCACCAACTGCATTGTCCCGCCTCCCAAAAATGCCACCTATGCCGGCCGGGTCTTCACGACCGGTGCATCCGGCTACCCCGGATCAAAACACATCCCCGACAGGGAAAACGGGGGCCGGAAGGATTTCAGCGAGATCATCGAAATGGCGCAAAAGTGCGACCCTCCGGTGGAGATTGAAAAGGGAGAGATCATCGGCGGCTTTGCCCACAACCAGGTTACCCTGCTGGCCGACAAGATCGTTGAAGCCGTGAAAAGCGGTGCCATCAGGAAGTTCTTTGTGATGGCAGGCTGCGACGGGCGCATGAAGGAAAGGAATTACTACACCGAATTTGCTGAAAAACTACCCAAAGATACCGTCATCCTCACGGCAGGCTGTGCCAAGTATCGCTACAACAAACTGCCCCTGGGCGACATTAACGGCATCCCCAGGGTGCTGGATGCCGGACAGTGCAACGACAGCTATTCACTGGCGGTCATCGCAATGAAGTTCAAAGAGCTATTTGAACTCGGCGATGTAAACGAACTTCCCATCGCCTATAATATTGCATGGTACGAACAAAAGGCAGTGATCGTGCTGCTGGCCCTGCTTTACCTGGGGGTGAAGAACATTCATCTTGGACCTACACTTCCGGCCTTCCTTTCTCCCAACGTAGCTAAAGTGCTTGTGGATAAGTTCGGCATCACCGGTATCGGCAATGTTGATGACGATATCAAATTGTTCCTGAATTAACAGCAGGGAACGGAAGAGTTACAAAATAAAATCCGTCGACAGGAAGCCCGAACGCTGGTTCTTCACGATATCGTTGAGGATCGCTTTGTTTTCATCGTTTTCCTTGAGCGCCACCATCGTGCGAATGGAGAATACCCGCAGGGCATCGCTTACGGATAGCGTTCCCTCGGCCGAATCCTTCCTCCCGGTAAAGGGAAAAATATCGGGGCCGCGCTGGCACTGCGAGTTGATGTTCACCCTGCACACCTGGTTGACCAGCGTGTCGACAAGTGTGGCCACCATTCCGGCATCCTCTCCGAAGATGCTGGCCTGCTGCCCGTAGTTCGACTGAATGATATAATCGAGCGGCTCCTGAATGTCGCAGGTCGGGCCCGACATCGCCCAGCACCCTCGGGAAGAAGAACGACCGGTTGGACATTCCTCCCGAAGGATTGGCGATACTGGCGCCCTTTTGCACTGCATCGTCTGCCAGGGATCTCAGGTATTCACTTTTCCCGGGCTCCGGCAGGGGCGTGATAAATGCATCTTCATCCCAGGGCATCCCGAAACCGATCTTTTCGATCTCGTCCGTGAAACGATCCATGAATGTTTTTCTGATGCTTTCATGCACGAAGATGATCTTGATGGCAGTGCAACGCTGCCCGTTATACGACAGGCTGCCCAGCACACGTTCCCTGACCGTGGTATCCATATCGGCATCCGATAGGATGATCGCCGGATTCTTGGCTTCCAGGCCAAGTACCGACCGCAGTTTATGCGGTTCAGGGTGTTGTTTCTTGAGGATGTCGGCAACCCTGCTCGAACCGATGAATGCCAGCACATTGATGCCTCCCGAGGCCATCAGCGGGGCGATCACCTGCTGCCCCTCACCATAAACCGTGTTCACCACGCCTTTCGGAAATGCATCACGGTAAGCCTCCAGCAAGGGGCGGTGCAGCAGCACGCCAAGCTTGGGAGGCTTGAAGATCACGGTGTTGCCCATGATAAGGGCAGGGATCAGGGTGGTCAAGGTCTCGTTCAGGGGATAATTGTAAGGCCCCATGCATAAGACCACCCCAAGCGGGGCCCTGCGGATCTGGGCAATGATGCCCTGACGGATGACAAAACGTGAGGAATCCCTGTCGAGATCCTTCAGGGCATCGATGGTATCGAGGATGTATTCGATCGTCCTGTCAAATTCCTTTTCGGAATCTTTCAGGTTCTTGCCAATCTCCCACATCAGCAACTTAACAACCTCATCCCTCTTTTCGCGCATCAGGACAACAAACTTCCTGATGCAGGCAATCCTTTGCTCAACGCTCATCATAGGCCACACGCCACGGCCATTATGGTAAGCTGCCGTAGCAGCCCTAAGGGCTTCCAACGAGGTTTTTTCGTCCATCAGCGGGTAAGCGCCGATAAAATTATCAGGTTTCCCTCCATGATACACATAAACAGGCGAATAAACGTTTTCCATATCCCCTTTCCAATGAAGGATCTCTCCGTCAATGAGGTATTCTGACTGGTTTACCGCTTGCCGAAGCAGAAATTCCTCCGGTATGTCGTTCCCGCCGGGAAAAAGTCCTTCTAATCTGGTCTTCATGCTTTTTTGTTTTATAGATGCAGCTCATGGCGCATCATTGTGTTTTCGAAGCTTAAAGGTATGAAAAGTTTTGATTTGGCTGTGGTGCCGGATATAATCGGCCGTCAGCCGACGATTAATTCCCGTGATCTTAATTTATAAGCTATCTAAATACTAAAATATATAGTTTTGTGCTGATATTAACCACATTCAATGATCCTATAACTAAATTCTTACAACATGATGAAAAGACTTTACTTTATTTTCGGTTTGATGCTGGCCGCTGTGGCGATGTCAAATGCCCAGGTGATCTTTCTTGAAGATTTCAGCAGCGGTGTGCCTCCCACGGGATGGAGCATCGACGAGCATGCTTCAAACTGGTCGCAGGAAACTACCAGTAATGCCGGGGGCACGGCACCTGAGGCCATGTTCAATTGGAGCCCGCAGTTCAACGGGCTTTCGCGCCTCATCTCTCCACTCACCGACCTGAGTGCCTATACACAGGTTGGTTTCAGGTTTATGCATATGGTTGACCATTACGGTGGCCCATACACCCTTGGGGTGGCAACACGCTCAGGCGGTGGCGACTGGAATATTGTATGGCAAATCGTCAATCCCCCGGCAAGCGTCGCTGCCGAGGAGGTGGATATCAGCATCAGCAATGATGATGTTGGCCAGCCTGATTTTGAGATATGCTTCTTTTTCTCAGGCGACTCCTATAACATCAACTACTGGTATATCGATGATGCAAGGCTCTACATTCCTTACGAGCATGATGTAGCCGTCAAGGCTGTGCTTGGTGATACATACTTTGACGCGGGCGATGTATACATTGCCAACGCCCTGGTCAAGAATGCGGGACTCAACGAAGAGACCTTCGACGTAGTGCTGGAGATCACCGATGGTGCGACCGACGACCTGTTATTCACGGATACACAAAACATCAACCTGGTATCCGGTGCACAGACAACCCTTGCCTTTGCAAGCTACGAGCTCCCATACGAGAATTTCCTTTATGAGGTGATCATCACCAGCATGCTCGATGGCGATATGGACTCATCGAACGACGTACGAAGCAAGTATATTTATACCTACACTACCGAGCGCGGCATGGTCCTTGTCGAGATCGGCACCGGCACCTGGTGTCCCTATTGCCCGGGTGCAGCCATGGGCGCAGACGACCTCATCGCCAACGGTTATGATGTAGCTGTGATGGAGAACCACAATGGCGACGATTATACCAATGTTTATTCCGATGCCCGTAACGCCTATTACGGCATTACCGGCTATCCAACCGCCGTATTTGACGGCGTGACGAGCTTTGTCGGAGGCAGCGCCACCGTCAGCATGTACAGTAACTATTTACCCATCGTGGAGAGCCGTGCAGGCATAAGGACTGCTTTTGACTGCAACCTTTA
>CAZHYA010000111.1:0-7158 GCA_964536525.1 uncultured Bacteroidales bacterium
CGGCCAAACCTCGCCGCGATTTCCATTCCATTGAGATTGCCGGTTCCCGTCCTGTCGTATGGGTTTCGGATGTCGATGATGGCATATGCCGGATCGTCGGTCCCGATAATTCCAACAAGTTCCTCAGGATAAAAAACTTCCTCGTTCAGGATCACCTGGTCGAGGGTTTCTCCTGTGCTGAGCTGGTATCTGAGGTCGGGCCTGTTAAGGGTGATCAAGCCCAGTACGATCACCAATACGAAGATGACCACTATGGCCACGAAGCTCAAATTCGGGTGTTTATTCTTCATTGCTGTCGGTTTTTATCTTTTTAGCATCCGCCTTCAACGGCCGATCCTTTATTCCTCTTTCTCACGATGACGGGTTCGGCACCTGTTTCCTGTTCAACTGGTATTGCGCCGCCGGTAAAATATATGGATGCCCCTTTCCTGAATTGGTACAGATCGATCTCTTCATTGCCGGCTGTTTCTGCCGGTGGTTGGGGCTTGATAATGGTTTCGAACCACCTGTTCAGACCACCTTTCATCACATGGATGTTTTCATGATTTTCTCTTTTGAGCAGCATCCAGGCCTGGTCGGCCAGGATATCGCTGTTGGAGAAGAGCACGATTTTACTGTTACTGAAGGCCAGCGAATCGATCCAGTCGTTGAGGAGTATTTCCTGCAGCTGGATGTTATGGGCTCCCGGGAGGGAGTAATCGAGAAAGTCGTAGATATCGCGAACGTCTACCAGCAGCAAGGTGGGTTCCTTCTCGATGATCATCACGGCGACCTCGTCGGTGGTGATGAAGCGGCTGGGATTCCGGAGCTCGCTGAGCAGTTCACGTGGCGATGCTTGTTCGGGGTGGTTGCGTTCGGGCAGGATCACCAGCCCGACACCCAGCAGGATCAGCAAGGCAGCAAGAACGATATAGGCTTTGTTCATGGCAGAGGTATTAATATTCAACTTTTTTAACACGTTTTTGTATCCAGGCCGTGATGACGAAGGCGGCCAGGGCGATGATGATCAGCAGAAGCGCAAAGAGCCCCGGCGACATGTTCAGCACATCATAAACCTTAATGGCACCCATGTAGTTTCCGTCGTAGGTCCCCTGGATGAGCGGAAAGGCTTCGGAAAAGATAAGTATCCCGACAAACATGCCGCCGGTGAACACCATGGCGTCGATCTTGCCGATGGCCACCCCGCACATGCTCGTTCCCGGGCAATACCCGCCTGTGATGAAGCCTGCCCCCATGATGACGCCACCCAGGAGGGTAGCCGTGAGGTATGTCTCATTGACATAGACCATGGACAGGTCGATCCAGCCCATATATCCGAAATACAATAGCCCCACCATGGCTGTGATCGCAGCGGTGAAGAACACCCTGAGCACGGTGAAGTCGTATCCGTAAAAAACTCCAGCCAGTTTTCTTGATGATGAGAAACCTGCCGATTCGAGCACGAATCCGAAAGCGATCCCGATCAGCAGGGCGATAACAAGGTCCCAGCCCTGTCCGATCACGCCCATGGGTAATAACGGTCCTGTCATATCTTTTTCTTTTATAAATTATTAAATCCAGAGTTTCCTGAAGAAATAGGCAAAGAGGTAAGCCCCTCCGAAGATCGTCAGCATAGAGAGGAACCCGGCCAGCGACAGGGTGGCCATGCCACTCAGGGCGGCCCCGCTGGTGCAGCCCCTGCCCAGTTGCGACCCTATCCCGAACAGAAGGCCTCCGATGCCGGCTGCGATCAGCCTCTTCCTCGTGGTGATCTTCGGCGAATGTTCGACCTTTAGCCTGAGCCTGCCTGCGAGGGCCCCTGAAAGGAAGGCTCCGGCCAGCACACCCAGGATCTCGAATACCAGCCAGTTGCTCATGGGGTGCTGATCGTCGCTGATAAACTTGCTGTAATAGGCCGATTCGCCGGCATGCTGGTGCGACACGGCATTGACGGCGGTAACTACCGTCGACTTGATCGCGCCGCTGGCACCCAGCCCGCGTCCGGTGGTGTAGAAGGTGGCCAGCGGCACTATCCCCAGCAGGAACCCGCTGAGATAGGGGTTCGCGTCTCGCTTGCTCTTGTCGATGATCTTTGAAGTGGTCATTGATCGCTGTTTTTTGATGTTAATACAAGTAGCGTGTGATCTGTCCGGCCTCCACCATGATGAAACGGAATGCCAGGCCGCCGAAAAGGATCAGAAGTGCAGGCACGGCCACGGGGATCCTGTGCCCCGTGAGTTCAAGGACCTCCAGGATGGCCGGAAAGATAAGCCCCAGGATGACCACAAAGACCCAGAATGAAACGGTAAATTGCCCGCCGAGGAACAAGCCGGCAGCTTCGATCTGGACTTCTGTGCTTGCCAGAAAGCCCATGAAAAGGTGGATGATGAAGAAGATCTCTACGATGATCAGCACCAGGTCGATCATGCTCATGATCCTCCGCTCCTTATGGTCTTTCGACATCCACATGATCACGGCGGCCCCGGTCGACATGCCCGAGACCAAAAACAGCGGCCCGAGCAAGGATGTATTCCACAGTGGCCCTGCGTTGAAGGCAGAGAGCAGGATCCCGGTATAGATGCCCAGGATGACCGCCAGCCCCAGCATTGCCCAGGCGATGGCTTTACGGTATTTCACCACCAGGTCCTCAAACTGCTGCAATATCCTGAACCTCCATTCCCACGTGGGTATGGCCTCATTGATATGGCTGGCAGCCCATACCATCGACCGTGGCGTGATGAACATCAGCACCCACGCGCCCCACGACATGGGCGACTCAATCCTTACCGTGGTATACAAGCGCCAGAAGAAAAGCTGGTGCTTGAGGTCGAAAAACAGGGCCATGAGGCCGGCCACCAGCGCGATCGGTACAACAAACGTTGCCCATTTCACGGCGGTGGGCATTTCCTTTTCCTTACCCATGATCGTGTACAGGGCTGCGAAGAAAAGTATACCTGCCGCAAGCCCGCCAAGGAATAGGTATAGCGGGATATGCCAGTGCCAGAGGTTCAGGTACGGGTCGATGCCCGGGTTCATCCTTCCGCTGATGATCAGTTCTTCATTCATATGCTTATGGTTATGCAGTTGTTAAATCATGTAAAAGATCTGTGGTTTGGTACCGGCTTCCGGTGCCAGGGCCTTGTATTTCCTGTTTTTCAGGGCCCTGGAACCACCGCTGTCGGGGGCGACGAGGTCGCCTTTGTCCACGTTCACCGTCACGCGCACTTCCGTGCCGGGCGACATGGTGGCGGGGTCGCCGAAGTACATACACTTGGTAGGACAAACGGCTACACAGGCAGGCTGTTCACCCTTGATCACGCGGTGATTGCAGAAGGTGCACTTGTCGACGTAACCTTCGGGATGCGAATAACGGGCATCATAGGGGCATGACTGTATGCAGGCACCGCATCCGATGCATTCGTAGGGTGTGACAAGGACAATGCCGCCTTCAACGATATGGCTGGCGCCCGTGGGGCAGCACCTTACGCAGGGCGCATTGTCGCAATGGTTGCAACGCTCGGTCCTGAGCTCGATCTCAACATTGGGATAGGTTCCTGCTACCGTTTCCGTGATCCAGTCGCGGCAGTATCCTATCGGGACATTGTTTTCGGTTTGACAGGCAACAACGCAGTCACTGCATCCGACGCATTTCCTGGTGTCTATTGCCATTGCATATCTCATGGTCATTCCTCCTGGTTAAGTTCTGAATTGTTGTTATGCATTCTTCGGGTCTTCCGTAAGGAAAGTAACAAAATTGCCCCTCATCCCCGTACCACCCATCACGGGGTCGACCATCACGTTGGTGATGAGGTAGGAGTCGGCAGCCCCTTTGCCATAAGAGCGGGTGAGCCGTTTTTCCTTATGCCCGAAGCCATGGACCATATAGATGGAATCCCAGCGTATCCTTTCGGTGATCCTCACCCTGATCGGGAATTCCGTGACGATCCCGTCCTGGTTCTTCAGCCAGATATACTGCCCGTTCTCGATACCCCACAGGCTGGCTACCTTCGGGTTGATCCAGCAGTTGTTTTCATCCATCAGGTCGGTAAGGTTCGGATTATTGGCCGTGCGGCTGAAGGTATGCATGGGTGCACGGCCATATATCAGGCGGTAGAAGCCCTGCGGCGGCTCCGGGTGGGGTGTGTATACGGGCATGGGATCGAAGCCTTCGGCCTGGAATTCGGTCGAATAAAGCTCGATCTTGCCGGTATTGGTGTTGAATTGATAATCTTCACCCGGCAACAGGTAAAGCCCCCCCGACTTGCGGTCGAACTTCTTGATGCCGATCTTTTTCATTTCATCGAGCGAAGTGCCCAGTTTTTGGAGTTGCCATTCAAGAACCTCGGTATAGTCCTCGTATTCGAAATAGGCGCCAAGGCCCAGCCGTTCGCCGATCTGCTTTGCCATCCACCAGGCCGGCTTCGAGTCGCCGAGCGGTTCTGCCGCCGGCATGCGGAGGGCAATATAGGGTTCCCTGTGGGGCGATTCCCTGATGTCGTCGTAACGCTCGAGGTAGGTGCATTCGGGCAGGACCACGTCGGCCCAGCCGGTGATCTCCATGGGCATGGTATCCACCACGGCGAGGAAGTCGAGCGACTGCATGGCCCTGACCAGCGTTGCCTTGTCGGGCATGGTGAGTGGCAGGTTCGTGCCGCTCACGATCCATCCGTGAACCTGGTGGGTATTCTCCGGTCCCGGGATGGACGCTTCGATGAGGGTGTTGGACACTGCAAGACCTGCAAGGGAGTATTTTCCGTTCAGGGTATCCTTCCACGACCAGGCGGGCTTGGGGTAGGCAGGGTGGGGATAGTCGGGAACCTTCATGCTTTCCTTGAAATAGAAACCGCCGCGCTGCCCCCAGGAACCCAGCAATGCATTGAGGATGGCTATGGCGCGTGAGCGTTGCGTGTCATCGCCATACCAGGTGACATGCCTGCCGGGATGAACGATGGTGGCCGGAGCGGCGTTGGCCATTTCGCGGGCCGTCTTCCTGATCACATCGGGCTTGATGGTGGTAATGCCGTAAGCCCATTCAGGGGTCATGTTCCGGACGTGCTCCCTGAGGAGGTCTAAGCCATAGGTATATCTTTCAACATAATCCCTGTTATAGATCTCTTCGTATACCAGCACATGGATCCATGCAAGCAGCAGGGCCATGTCGGTGGCCGGCTTGATGGGGAGCCAGTACTTTGACTTGCTGGCCGCTACGGAAAACCTCGGGTCGACGGTGATGATGGTAGTACCCTTGTCGATGGCGTCAGACATTTCCTGGACCTGCCCGTTGTGCATATTCTCCCCGAGGTGGGATCCGATCAGCACCAGGCATTTGGTGTCGCGTATGTCGGTGGGTTCGGGTGAGCCAAGACCTGCACCAAAGGTTGCTGCAAAGCCTACCTCCCGCGGGCCGCGGCATTGTGCATAGGATGGCGCCACGATATTCCCTGAACCGTATGCCTTGAGCAGTTGTCCGAAATATTGGCCCGAGGATCCGTGGTTGAAAAGGGCCATGGATTCAGGACCGTATTTGTCGGCGATCTCACGCATTTTTCCTGCGACCAGGTCGAGTGCTTCCTCCCAGCTGGCAGGCCTGAAAGTCTGGCTGCCCGGTTCCCCCTCCCTGATCAGGGGCGTTGTCAAACGGTCAGTATCATAATACATGCCTACACCCCCTGTGCCCCTCGGACACAACCTGCCATTGCAGTGAGGGTCTTCATCATTGCCCAGGATCTTGATGATCCGGCCTTGCTCGTTCGTATATGTCCAACCGGCACATTTCCAGAAACATACTTCACAATAGGTGGGAAACCTCCTGAGCCCCTTACCGGGGTCGGAATCCGTGCTGATCAAATCCTGCGCCATCACCCCCTTCAACAGGTTGATGGCCGAAGCACTCATGGCCAGGCCGCCCAGACCGAGGGCCGATACTTTGATGAAATCTCTTCTGTTCGCCATTATAAGTGATTGTAGGGTTATTTGTAGCTGCCAATTTGCTTAAATATGCAGATATTGAAATATTTAGGCTATACAAAAATATTAATTTATGTTGTTCGCAACACCCGGCCGGACACAGGATAATTGGCCTGTAAAATCCTGAATGTCAAGATGATGTAAATATATAGATTGATATATAGGGGTATAACTGTCATTAAATCAATGATATACATCTTAATTTAGAAACATATTTAAATAATTGATACATAATGTAAGTGATTGAATGTCAAAATTGTTAATTATTAACAATCGATAATTTAGAACGATTATGAATTGCTGGCCTGATGCCAATGATGGATTCGGATTTTATCCCTATTTTTGGAATTCGGCCGAAAGGCACTCCTAAACGTAAAGATGAAAAACCATCCGGCTAACAGGCTGCAGACACGCAGGGATTTTTTTTCCATGCTTGTGCCGGCTTTGTCGGTTCCGGCCATACTTTGGTGGTTGTTTACCGGCAACCGGAGCAGGGACCTCGGCCAGGGCCCAGGGCAGCTTGTTGTGAAGGGAGAAGTTCCTGCGGGGGTGAGTTTTTATAATGGCATCGTGTTGGTTAAGGAGGAAGACCGTTTAAGGGCTTTTGAGGCCAGGTGCACACACCTGGGATGTGCCATCACCAAAACTGAGGGCAGGGTGCTGGTATGCCAGTGTCACGGAAGCCGTTTCGACCTGAACGGACACCCGGTGCAGGGACCGGCCCGGAAACCGCTGCGCGAATTGCCTGTCGAGCAGGGAAACAATGGTGAATCCATAATCCGGTTACAGTCATGATGAAGCAGCAGCCATATGCCATCAGGCCTCCTTTCCGCTTGCTCTTCGATACTTTCGGCGGGGTGGCCGTGTCGGCAATGATCATCTGCATCATTTCCGGTGTGGTGCTTGCCATCCCGTACGATGTATCTGATCCTTACCGTTCCATATCAGGCTTCCTGCTGACCAATCCATGGGCGGTGATCGCCCGCAACATGCATTACTGGAGTGCCCAGGCATTCCTGGTCTTTACCATCCTGCACATGTGGGACCATTTCAGGATTGGCAGTGAGCGTGGTATCCGGCCGGGACCATGGCTCAGGCTGGTCATTTCGGTTTTCGTCGTGTTCTATGCCATGCTTTCAGGATTTATACTGAAAGGGGATGCCGACAGCAGGCAGGCCCTGGCCGCCTGGTCGGCCGCGCTCCCCCTCGCCG